>JAGYNM010000209.1 GCA_018399335.1 Bacteroidales bacterium
TCGAAGTTACCGGTAATCCCGCTCAGGGATATACTTCTTCGCAGGCACGTGAGGCACTCAAGGAAGTGGCGGCAACATTACCTTCTGATATTGGATATGCCTGGAATGCCATGTCGTTTCAGGAAGAGAAGGCATCAGGACAAACGGCAATCATTTTTGCGTTTTCCATTTTGCTGGTATTCCTGATTCTGGCAGCCTTGTACGAGAGCTGGTCATTGCCTTTCAGCGTTTTGCTTGGAACTCCGTTTGCGCTTTTTGGAGCTTTCCTGTTTTTATGGCTCTTCCGTTTTATGAGCCTGAGTTATGAGAATAATATTTTTGCTCAGATCTCCCTGGTGATGCTCATCGCGATGGCGGCCAAAAATGCCATTCTGATTGTAGAATATGCCAAGATGAAATTCGAAGAAGGCAGCAATTTATTCGATTCGGCGATGGAGGCTGCAAAACTGAGGTTTAGGCCCATTTTGATGACGGTGTTCTCGTTTATCCTCGGTATTTTGCCGCTGCTGATTGCTACCGGAGC
This sequence comes from Bacteroidales bacterium, assembly GCA_018399335.1. Lineage (GTDB taxonomy): Bacteria > Bacteroidota > Bacteroidia > Bacteroidales > F082 > UBA5536. The sequence goes on from JAGYNM010000209.1 coordinate 524, forward strand.
CGGTGCAGAAGCCCGTAAGGTAATGGGAATGACCCTGTTTGGCGGAATTTTAATTGCTACGATTATTGGCGTGGTCATGTATCCGATGTTGTTTATTTTGATCGGTAAAATTGCCGGCTACGAGAAGAAAAGAAATGTTGATTCAAAAGCATTGCCTCATGAATAAGCTCAGAATTATTAGTATCCTGCTGATTGCGTTTTCAATCCATGGATGTATGGTAGGCCCGAAATTTAGTGATAGAAATCCTGCATTGCCTGAGCAGTTTAGCGAAGTGGTTTCAACAGACAGCATCACGAACGCCGTATGGTGGGAATCCTTCACTAATCCGGTTTTGGATAGTGTGATAGCGAATGCATTGAATAATAATTATGAAGTGCTGATGGCCATGAGTCGTTTGGAACAATCGGCACTTGCATTGGGCATGGCCAAAGCTGATTTGCTACCGTCTTTTGATGTTCAGGCTGGTATTTCCCGTGGCGATTTCACCGGAAGTAATCAGCTTGCGAGTCCGGTAAACAATGCTTTTGCAGCTGGTTTGATGAACTGGGAACTGGATCTGTGGGGTAAATACCGGCATGCACGCAATGCTGCCAATGCACAATATTTAGCTTCTGATATTGCCCGCTATGCCACACAACTGGCGGTTGAAAGTCAGGCAGCAAGTCTTTATTTTCAGTTGCTCGACTATCAGGAAAGGCTTGAGATTGCGCAGAGTACCTATACTTCGCGAAGTGCTTCGGCCGATATAATGCGTCAGCGTTTTGAGCGGGGTGTGATAGCAGAAATTGATTACAAGCAAGCTGTTTATCAGGAAGCTGAAGCAGCGGTTAGCATTCCTCTTTACGAACAAATGATCAAGGCAACCCAACATGCGCTGGGACTTTTATCCGGCACAGCTCAATACAAAATGGAAACACTCACCGGCAAATTGAGTGAACAGCTTTTGCCTCAGGCATTACCTGATTATTTGCCGGCAGATCTTTTGCAGCGCCGGCCTGATATTATGCAGGCCAGGCAACAACTGGTTGCCCAATATGCAGCGGCCGGAGTGGCACAAAGTCTCAGGTTCCCTTCGTTAAGCCTTACGATGGCTGGAGGTGTTGCCAGCAACGAATTGAAAGATCTTTTTGATGGTAATCCGGCATGGTCGATCGGAGCGAATCTTTTTGGCCCTGTTTTTCAGTTTGGGAAACTAAAACGTAATGCCGAAATTGAAATGAAAAAGATTGAAGAGCTGCAGGCCTACTACGAACAAACGGTTTTGCAGGCATTTTATGAAGTGAAAGATGCGTTGGCGGAACTTGAAAGCTTTGATAAACAGCTTCAATACAGAGAAATTCAGCTGGATGCTGCCCGCAATGCAGCTATACTTGCGCGTGATCGTTATGATGGGGGAATAACAAGCTATCTGGAGTTGCTTGACGCAGAGCGAGCGCTTTTTTCGACCGAACTGGCTTTCGTTCAGAATAAACAGAGCCTGCTGAATGCGTATGTGAAGCTTTTTAAAACACTTGGAGGAGCCTGGTAAAACAAATCATTTGATATTTATAAACAATAAGACTTCAGTGATTTTTCGTGAAAAATAAGGAAAAACATAAAGGCACATGGATTCAGAAGCATCGCTTCAAACTGCTTTTGCTGGCAAGTTTGATGGTATTGCTTTTACC
>JAGYNM010000021.1 GCA_018399335.1 Bacteroidales bacterium
AATATCTCAAAAGAATGTGCGAATCCCAACTGATGTAAAGTCACAAAACTTGCTGTCAACTCCGGCGTTATCCATGTTCCCTGCTCTCCGTTGCGTGGATTATGGGCGCAGTGGTGCATTACTTCTTCGAAAGATGTGTCAATCCCTAAACTGTAATTGCCCTCGCGAACCAGTTTTTTTAGGCTTTTCGAAGCTTTATAATATTCTGGTTTCAAGATCATTCGTGGATTTGGCGACCACCACATCACGGGTTCATCATCACTGTACCACGGAAAAATTCCTTTGGAGTAAGCTAATAGCAGATTCCCAGGACTAACGTCTCCGCCTACTGCCAGTAAACCTGATTCATTCGCCAGGTTAACAGGAGGAAAGTCAAGGTCAAAATTTAGCTGCATAGTTTACTGCTTAACAATCAATATCTTAGACCAACTTATTTTATCTGATTTTTTTACTTGAATCAGATAACTCCCTGTTGGTAAATTTGTTTGAATGAAATTTTGATTTGAATATTGTTGCTCCCAAACCAATGCACCAAAAGAATTGAAGATTCGGACAAAGTCCAGATTTTCGGTTTCAATGTTTGCCAAATAAAAACTTCCTGTTGAAGGCTGAGGAATGATTTTTAGGTTTTCTTCAATTTTATATTCTTGATTTCCAACAGCATTGAACCAAAATTTAAAATTTCCGGCCGGTGCCGAAAGTGGATAGGTTGTGCTGTAGGTGGCATTTTCAGCTTCAAAATAATAACTCACAGTGTCTCCTGGCAACAGGTTTTCTATAATACCAGTATATTGAGGACAGACAATATAAACCGGAACACGTTGATAAGCGCCGTCATTGATTTTGTAATGCAGCCACAAACTATCAATGGGCACGTTGGATTCGGTAAGGCAATAGAGATAATAATCCTGGCTATAATCCTGACTACCAGTGACCTTTTTATGAATCACACGCATAAATTCTTCTGTAGGAACTTCGCGCGTTATGCAATGAATGGCTCCTCCAAGAATTGTAAGCATTTGAGCATCAACCATAATTATTTTATACCCCGGCATTGTTTCACGGTAAATGTCGTAGGCCTGTTGATCAAATTCGGGCAAGCCATAAGATGGAACTATCACTGTGTTGTTGATTGTCAAGCTGTTGGTATAAGTGCGCATTTCATCGTCCCAGGTAGTGGCATAAGTTCCATCTGCTTTGGGAGGTGCTGGAATCCGAACAATATTGTATGGTTTTCCAAAGTGAGTTAACAATTGAGAGAGCGTGGCTACATTTTGTTCCAAAACTTCATAATCAGGTAAGTAATCAGGATATTCAGAAATCATAATGGTTTCATAATCAATTATTTTCATAAACATATCCACATGTTTCCATATGCCACCACCGCTGTTGTCGAGGGTTTCGAGGAACACAAAATCCTGTAGGTTAAAGTGCTGAATTAAAGTTGATTTGATTTGATCAGGACTAAGCTGTTGATTTTGTTCGAAAACTCGTTTAGATGCAAACCCACGCATAAGGCCGTCAAAAATCAGGTTTCCACCTTCTATTTCAAGTGGTAAATCCTGGTGTTCCCATTCCCACAGGTTGGCGATTTGTTCAGGTATTGAATCGTCTTTGGGTCTATTATAAGCAGCGTAGCCTGCATCTGTAACAAAGCGTTCTGATCCAAAGCCGAAATCACCGTATTGAATCATAGGGCCAAAATCACGAATCCAGAGCGTTTCAGTATAGCCAGGGACAAACTCCAGATTGATAGGTAAAACGCCATGGCTGTATAAATAACTTCGGATTTCAGCTGTATCCATTGGCGCTGATTCCGGATAGTAAATGACCCAGGCCATCGCTGTTTGCTGCACGGCTTTTATAATATTTGCTGTGATTGAGTCGCGGGAGGGATTGTAATCCCAAACCAGTAAAACCCCTTCATTCTTTTCAAACTCAGCAGGGTTATAAACTGTAGTTTGGGAAAAACCCGTAAACTGAAAGACCAAAAAAAGAATAATCAAAGGAATCATTTTCTTTTTTAAAAAATTGACGAATGGGTTTGTGGCATAGTTATTCATTTTATGACCTGAGGTTTTAGAGCATGCTTTTGTTTAATAAGTCTTATTTAAATCTGTTATATCTCTGAAATATAGATTGTTAAATAAAATACATGATTTCAATATTTGAAGCTTTTGAGCGCATCCAGAATCATTGCTGATACTTTATTGATTTCGTCGTAAGTAATTGTTAATGGTGGTGCAATTCTGAAAGCATGTGCATGAAATAGAAACTGATCAACGATAAGTTTATGTTTTTGCAAGTGCTTTAAAAGTTTTCCTATTGGGATTTCCGACTCAATTTCTACTCCCAGCATCAGCCCTTTTCGACGAATTGCTTTGATCATACTCACGTTTTGAAGTATATCCTCAAATGCTTTTCCTTTGGCATCAGCCTTTTCAATTAATTTTTCGTTCAGGAGCACTTCCAAAGATGCCAATGAGGCAGCGCAGCTTACCGGATGGCCGCCAAAAGTCGTAATATGACCAAGCTCTGGCTGAAAAGTGAAAGCATTCATCATCTCTTTGGAAGCAGCAAATGCACCCAATGGCAATCCGCCTCCCATGGCTTTTGCCATGCATAAAATATCTGGGATTACGTCAAGTTGTTGGAAAGCGAATAAGCTTCCGGTTCGTCCGAATCCCATTTGTATTTCATCAAAAATCAATAAAGTACCTGTTTCATTACAACGCTGGCGAAGGGCTTGTAAAAATCCGGGTTGTGGCAAAATGATGCCAGCTTCGGCCTGAATGGGCTCAACCAGAACGCAAGCGGTTTGGTTATTGATTATGTTAAGTTGCTCGAAGTTATTAAATTCAAGGTGTTTAACAGCAGGCAAAAGCGGTCTGAAAGCTTGTTTTAGCCCTTCGTGCCCAAGCATAGACAATGCACCTGCAGTACCTCCATGATAGGAATTCTTAAAACTGATCATTTCGGCTCTGCCTGTCAGCCGTTTAGCCAGTTTTAATGCGCCTTCAATTGCTTCGCTACCAGAATTTACAAAAAAGATACTTTGCAGATTATCTGGTAAAAGACCGGCAAGCTTTTCAGCCAGTTGCACTTGCGGAGCCTGCACAAATTTTCCGTAAACCATGGTGTGCATATACTTTTCGAGCTGACTTTTGATAGCGCTAAGCACGTGTGGATGCAAGTGTCCGGTATTACTCACAGAAACGCCCGAGACGAGATCTATATATTCATCACCTTTCTCGTCATAAAGGTAAATTCTGGCAGCACGAACAATTTCAATGGGATCATTAACAACAGAAGGTAGTCCAAGATGTTGCTGGAAAAGTTGTCTGTTTGTGAGCATCATTTTTTTGAGCAAAGCTATGAATTTTTAAAAATGGATCATGGACGGAACTTTAACCGTATGCGCAAATTCCGTTATTTTGTACTCTAATTTGAAAGATTCAGCAGAAAATAATCATGAAAAACTTAAAAGAGAAAGTCGTAATAATTACAGGGGCTTCATCGGGAATTGGGGAGGCCCTGGCCTTTGAAGCTGCATCACGTGGAGCTAGTTTAATGCTTGCAGCCAGAAACATCAAAAAACTTGAAGCCCTTTCACATATTTTGGAAAAGGATAATATTCCAGTAAAAATTTGTCAAACAGACGTTTCTGTAATGTCAGATTGCGATCGTCTTATTGATGAAACAGTAAAGGCCTACGGTAAAATTGATGTGCTGATAAACAATGCAGGGATTTCAATGCGTGCTCTTTTTGTTGATACCGATCCGGCGGTTCTGCAGCGACTGATGGATGTAAATTTCTGGGGTGCTGTTTATTGTACAAAATTTGCTTTGCCTCATCTACTTAAACAAAAAGGAAGTGTGGCTGGAATATCATCTGTTGCTGGTATCAAAGGATTGCCGGCTCGTACAGGCTACTCGGCTTCAAAGTTTGCCATGCAGGGCTTTATGGAATCTTTACGCATAGAAAATCTGCATACAGGACTTCATGTTTTAATGGCTTATCCGGGCTTTACGGCTTCTAACATACGCAATACGGCTTTGTCCGCTGATGGCAGTCAGCAAGGTGAATCTCCGAGAGATGAATCAAAAATGATGTCGGCCGAAGAAGTTGCTATTCATGTAATTAACGCTATTGAAAAGCGTAAACGGACGCTTGTGCTTACTTCACAAGGTAAACTGACGGTGTTACTGAATAAATTTTTTCCTGCTTTGGTTGATAAGTTGGTTTACAACCATATGGCAAAAGAACCTGATGCTCCGTTTGCAAAAAATTAGGGTTTAGTAAGGTGTTGTAAGTCCTTATTTAACAGGCTTGTTCATAAAATAAGCGATTTTTTCAAGTTTAGTGATCATATCATAGTTTTCAACATAAATATGATCAGGCAGCTGCAGAAGAGCCGAGCTGAAATTCAATATACCTAAAACGCCGGAATGTGCCAATATCGCGCTGATTTCTTTGGCATATTCAACGGTTACTGCGACAACACAAATTTTGATTCCCAGCCTGTTTATCACTGCCGGCAAGTTTACCATATTATAACACGGGATATCTTCTACCTGATTAATAAGCTGATTTCCAAATCGAAAAGTTGCTGCAACCTGTAATCGGGTGTTGTTTTGATTAAAGTATTCATGAACAGCTCGTCCAAGTTCGCCGATGCCAACAAATGCAACTTTTTCGATATTGTCCGGATCGATGGCAGCACTAATTTTCTCGACCAGTTCATTAATAACATAGCCTTTATGAACATCGCCTTCCACTCCAATTAACATCAGGTCGCGCCGAACGGTTGCGGCATTTGTTTTGAGAAAACGTGCCAGATTATGCGAATAAATATAGGCATGATCCAGGTATTGATAATTAAGCAGCACACGCCGGTAAAGGCTTAAACGTTCAACCGTTCGTTCAGGAATTAAGGATTTCATTGTGCGATTCGATTCATGGTTAATCGGTAAATTAAACCACCTCTAAGCTGAAAAGCCCTGTGCATCAGGCTCATCATGCCAGGATTTTCGAATACTCCCTGAAATCCAACTTGCAAATTACCTTCCAAAAGCAGTGCCAGTTTATTGTTTAAAGCATAGGTTCCTCCGATACCAAGCATTACACCAGCATCATAAGTATTCATCACATTAATAGCTTCACCCTGGTAAAGACTTATAAAATATCCGGGCTCAATTGAATTGTCGATTTGGTAAAAAGGAAGGCCTTCCTCCGGATCAATGTAAAGTTCCTCAAAACCATCTTGATAGGAAATCAGAAGAAAGGAATAATAGACACCACCCTTGATGGTGAGCCCAAGCTTATTTCTAAACTGGCTGTATTGCAATAGCAATGGAAAAGTGAGATAATAACTGGTGTGTGTGTTTTCGTAAGAATAACGGCAGCTGTAACAAACATGTGTAGAAGTGTCAGTATAACGCATTCCCTGGTAATAAACTTCCATGCCAAACTCACGCTGATCAAATTCAGCTCCAAGTCTCACCGAAAATTGCTCATTTACCTGATATTGCAAAAAAGGTCCTCCCACAAAACCATTGTTATTTATTACCCGAATATCAGTTGTGCCGCTATTCATATCAGTGATGCCGGCTCCAACGCTTAATCCTGTGTACCAGCGCTGCACAGGTATTTGCTCTTGTGCGATAATCAGGTTACTTGAAAAAAGTAATATCAGAAACGAAGTAATTCTAATAATATGCATCGATCAAAGGGTTAAGGTAATCCAATAAATGCCAACTGCCAGCGAAGCAAAGGCACCTGTGAATTGTATCGTTTTAAAAATAAAGGGTGTAGCTTTTTCGCTCGACTGATAGGAAACAAAACCAAGCAAAAATGAAAAAATCACCATGGCTGCAATTGTTCCAATGCCAAAACCACTCAGGTAAAGTGCTGAATCGATATTGGAAGCAAAGGCTAGTGTTGGCAACACACCTAATAAATGCGAAACACCTGCCAGTCCGTGGATTAATCCAATTATCAAGGCTGAGAATGCATTTTGCCTGATTCGTTTAGGGTGTTTGTGAGTATGCTGATTTTGAGCTGGATGAACGTGTTCATGCACATGTGTAACAACTTCTCCCTGCTCGGTAATATGGCTGTGAGGATGAGCATGGATTGCTTTGGAACGAAAAAAAATACGCCAGAAAGCCCACAACCCAATGCCAATAAGAACCAAACCTACCAGCACCTCGCTATAAGCTGAAATGGCATCCACCGGAATAAAATCCTTGAAAAAGATAAAGAGCACACCAATTAGTAACATCCCTATAGTATGACCCAAGCCCCAACTTAAACCGATTGCCCACGACTTCAATTTGTTTTCGATGGCAAGCGGGGTCACAGCTGCCAAATGATCCGGACCTGAAACAACGTGCATGACACTGGCAAACAATCCAATTAAAAATGGTGCTGAAACAGGAAAATGATGCTGATGGTCAGCATGTAGCAAAATGGAAATTATATTATCAATCATCTGAAACAGATTTGCAACAAAAATAGCGCTAATGTTTATAATTCAAGGGCTTGCCAAGTCAAGAACAATTCTAAATTAGTTTATGCTTCAGCTGATGCCAAGCTGTTTTCTTTTTGCTGCAATGGCAAGCTGTCCAAGTGAAATTCCTCCATCATTTGAAGGTACTTTCTCCTGACTAAAAACTTCAAAGCCTTGATCTATAAGTATTTGTTCAGTGTGCTCTAGTAAATATGCATTCTGAAAACTTCCTCCCGAAAGAATAACTTTGTTAATACCAGTTTCCTCTCTTAGAAGTTTGGAAATGTGTAAATTTATAACTATCAGTGTATTATGAAATTTTGCAGCAATATCTCCGGGAGTAACATCTTGATTAATATCCTTCAAGATTTGATGAAAAAGCTTCCTGAAGGAGATTTTTTGCCCTTCTAATTCGAAAAGATATTTTCCACGACATTGGGGATTGATGATCGCTTCGAGTCGCATGGGTGCTTCTGCATGGAAGCTGCTTTCGCGACAGACACCCAAAAGTGCTGAAACAGCATCAAACAAACGACCAGCTCCTGAACTTAATGGGCTGTTTATCTTCTTGTCAATCATTTGTATGAGCAATGGCAATTGATTTTCGTTTGGCAGCAGATTTTTGGCAGCTTCTTCAATGAAAATAGGGAGGCCGAAATAATGGTAGAGGTACGAAAACGCTGTTCTCCAAGGCTGTTTAGTTACCAAATCTCCTCCCGGAAGCGGTATGGGATCGTAAAAATATGCTCTGGAAAAATCATTGAGATCAGCAATTAAAAACTCCCCACCCCAGATTGTGTTATCGGTTCCTAAACCAGTTCCATCAAGTGCAATGCCAATCACTTTTTCGTCCAGAGAGTGTTCTGCCATGCAGGAAGCGATATGGGCATGATGATGCTGAACCTGAACGACTTTGAGGCCACTTTCCATTGCAAATCGGGTGGATAAATAATCAGGATGTAAATCGCAAACCATCAGGTTGGGCTTAAAACGGAAAAGGCGTTTGAACCGATCAAATGATTCCTCATAAAATGAAAGGGTTTCCACATTCTTAAGATCTCCAATATGCTGACTCAAAATGGCTTGCTGTCCTTTTCCAATTGCAAAAGTATTAACCAATTCGGCTCCTGCTGCAAAAATGCCTTCTGTATTTAGTTTGAGAGAAATAGGTTGAGGGGCATAACCTCTTGACCTTCTTATTAAACGGGTTTTTTGATTTGCCATAAAAGCTACTGAATCATCCGTTCGGTTGTATATTTCTCTATTATAGGTAATGATGTGATCAGCGATGTTGATGAGATTTGTTTTTGCTTCATCATCAGTGATAATAATAGGTGCTTCAGAAAGGTTGCCACTCGTCAAAACGATAACCTCTGTTTTGAGTTGGGCCATAAGTTGATGATGGAATGGCATATAAGGCAAAATCACTCCTGTTCGAGAAAGTGCAAGGCTTACAGAAGCTGCGAGTGGCAATTTATTTTGAACTAAAACAATTGGACGACGCCAGCTTGAGAGTAAAATTGCTTCATCTTCACCTATCTTAAAATATTTGCGTGCAGTTTCAAGGTCTTTAACCATAACTGCCATTGGTTTGCCATCGCGTTGTTTGCGAAAGCGTAAGGTTTCCACAGTTGTTTCGTCCAAAGCACTGCAAATCAAATGATAACCACCCATCCCTTTGAGTGCTATGATTTTCCCCTGATCGATGTATTGAGCAAGCATATCGGCTAATGCTTTTCCGTCAGAAACAGCTTGGCCATTGCTTAATAGGTAGGAGGGACCGCAATTTTTGCAGGCAACCGGTTGTGCATGAAAACGCCTGTCGGTGATGTTTTTGTATTCCATTTTGCAGGTCTCGCAGAGTTCAAAATCATGCATGGTTGTTTGATGGCGGTCGTAGGGGAGATCTTTGATAATGGTAAATCGCGGACCACAATTTGTGCAGTTAATAAACGGATAATTAATACGATGTGCTTGCGTTTTCATATCTTCCAAACAGGCACTGCAAACTGCGATATCCGGACTTATCTCAGTTATCGCATCAGACAAATTACTGCTTTTCTGAATTACAAAGTCCTCAAAACCAAAATACTTAGTTTCTTGAGAGGTATACGTACTAATACTCGCCGCTTCCGGAATTTCATTTTCAAGTGCTTCTTCAAAGCGCTTCAATGAAATTGTTGTTGATTCGGCATGCACAGTCACACCTTCATTATTATTTTCTACCCAGCCTTTTATATCAAAGCGAATGGCTTGTCTGTAAACATAGGGCCTGAAACCGACACCTTGCACAAGGCCTTTTATGCGGATTAACCTGGCAATGGGATAATTCATGCTGCGAAAATAACCAATGATTCCTTAGAAAAAACAAATCAGCCTCATCAGATTTTACACTGATGAGGCTGATGAATTAATGAAACAAGGCTTTTATTTACTAACCGCAGCTTTTTGTGCAGGGTTCTTTACCTTGATGATTATCTCTTCTTTTTTACTGTCAAAATCAACCGTAATCTGATCATTGGCTTTTAGCTTTGTCTTGATAATCTCTTCAGCCAACAAATCTTCTACATATTTCTGTATAGCTCTTTTGAGTGGTCTTGCACCAAATTGCTCATCCCATCCTTTTTCGACAATATAATCTTTGGCTTTTTCAGTCAGTTTTAGCTTATAACCCAATTCGCTTATTTTGATGTAGAGATGTTCGAGCTCAATATCAATGATTTTGTGAATTGACTCACGTTGCAGCGGTTCAAAAATTACAACATCATCAATACGATTCAAAAATTCAGGCGCAAAGGATTTTTTCAGAGCATTTTCAATTACACCAGTGGCATAAGTTGCTTTGGTATTTTGCTTGGCTGTGGTACTAAACCCGACGCCTTGTCCGAAATCTTTTAATTGTCGCGAACCTATGTTGGATGTCATTATTATAATGGTGTTCTTAAAGTCGACCCTTCGGCCAAGACTATCTGTCAGCACACCATCATCCAACACTTGAAGCAACAGGTGGAAAACATCAGGATGTGCTTTTTCAATTTCGTCCAAAAGCACAATACTGTATGGTTTACGCCTTACTTTTTCGGTCAGCTGACCACCTTCTTCGTAACCAACATAGCCGGGAGGCGCTCCAACCAAACGCGAAACAGCAAATTTCTCCATATATTCACTCATGTCAATGCGAACAAGTGCATCTTCAGAGTCAAAAAGGTATTTTGCCAGCACTTTTGCCAGATACGTTTTTCCAACGCCCGTTGGCCCCAGAAAAATAAAGGTGCCAATTGGTTTATTGGGATCTTTTAGGCCAGCGCGATTTCTTCTGATGGATTTAACAACTTTTTTAATGGCTTCATTTTGGCCAATAACACTGTTTTCCAGCTCAACATCCATTTGAATTAAACGATCGCTTTCATTTTGTGCAATGCGTTGAACAGGCACGCCTGTCATCATGGCAACCACTTCGGCCACATTTTGCTCACTTACCTGTTCCCGATGAATCTTTGATTCTTCTTCCCAGCGTTTTTTTGCAACATCAAGCGAATCTATTAGTTTACGTTCGCTGTCTCGAAACATGGCAGCTTCTTCAAATTTTTGAATTTGAATTGCTTGATTCTTGCGCGCACGTGTTTCTTCAATCTGGCTTTCCAGTTCAATGATTTCCACAGGAACATGAATATTGTTAATATGAACCCTGGCTCCGGCTTCATCCAAAGCATCAATTGCCTTATCGGGCAAATAACGATCTGACATATAGCGGTTTGTAAGCTTTACACAAGCTTCAATTGCGTCCTGGTCATATTTAACAAGGTGATGGTCTTCATAACGTTCCTTGATATTGTTGAGAATTTCAACCGTTTCCTCTGGTGAGGTAGGATCAACAAGGATTTTTTGAAAACGTCTTTCCAGAGCACCATCTTTTTCGATGTACTGGCGATATTCATCCAGTGTAGTAGCGCCTATGCATTGCAGTTCGCCTCTTGCAAGGGCAGGTTTGAACATATTACTGGCATCCAGCGAGCCGCTTGCATTTCCTGCTCCAACAATCGTGTGAATTTCGTCAATGAACAGAATGATATCAGGATTTTTTTCGAGCTCATTCAAGACAGCTTTCATCCTTTCTTCAAACTGTCCGCGATATTTTGTGCCGGCAACAAGCGAAGCTAAATCGAGCATGATAAGGCGCTTGTTGAACAAAGCCCTGGAAACTTTGCGTTGTACTATCCGAAGTGCTAAACCTTCGGCAATAGCTGATTTGCCAACGCCGGGTTCACCTATCAGGATAGGATTGTTTTTTTTGCGCCGACTCAAAACCTGTGCAACACGTTCTAGTTCTTTTTCGCGTCCTACGATTGGATCCAGCCTGTTTTCTTCGGCTGCTTTTGTCAGGTCACGTCCAAAATTGTCAAGAACAGGAGTTTTACTTTTGGTTTCCGCAGCTTTTTTGCTGTGTGATCCGGCATGTCTTACTTCATCTTCATCAGCAGCTTCTCCGGGAAACTCTGCTCTCGGATTTTCCCTGCTACGATCTTTTTCTTCACCTGTGTACATGAAAGTTAATTCATTTTTATAGGTTATAAAGTCAACGCCTTCTCTTTCAAGGTTTTGAGTGATAAGGTTATTTTTATCACGCAAAATTGCCAACAGCAAATGTTCTGTTTTGATCAAGTCGCTTTTATATTCTTTTGCAATGATATAAGTAAACTTTAGAGCTCGCTCTGTTTGCTTAATTAAAGGTATGTTTGTCAGCTCTTTATGGCTTGTTTCTGGCGATTTAATGGCTTCTTCAATTCTACGACGGAAGATTTCAAGATCAATTCCAAAATATTTCAGAATTTGTAACGCTTTGCCTTCGCCATCGCGCACCATACCCAAGAACAAATGCTCCAGGCCGATGTAGTTATTTCCGAGACGCAGCGCTTCTTCATGACTATAAGTCAGTATGTCGCGCACGCGGGGAGAAAATTTTGCATCCATATAAAGTGTGTCCTTTCTTTCCTAATCAATGATCTATGAACGTTAAAACAGCCATTTTTTGTATGTGTTCTGTTTTCAATTATCAAAGGTAGAAACAATAATCAGTCCAACATTGTTCGGCTGACAAAAATATTAACAGGTCTTTGTTTAAATATTCCTGAATTGATTTAGTTTGAAAGATGATGGCCTGTGATTTTTTTGTACTTTTGCATCCTTATAATAAGGAAAAGGCTTAATTAAGAATTTTACTTGAATGGAAGAGGTTTTTGAAGGAGAAAAAATTGTAAAAGTCAATATTGAGAACCAGATGAAATCAGCCTACATTGATTATTCAATGTCGGTGATTGTTTCACGTGCACTACCTGATGTGCGAGATGGTTTGAAGCCTGTTCACAGGCGTGTTTTATATGGCATGCTCGATTTGGGCGTACTATCTAACAGAAGTTACAAAAAGTCAGCCAGGATAGTGGGAGAGGTGCTGGGTAAGTATCACCCGCACGGCGACTCCTCTGTTTACGACGCCATGGTGCGTATGGCCCAGGAATGGTCATTACGGTATCCATTGGTTGACGGACAAGGTAACTTTGGATCAATTGACGGCGACAGCCCTGCGGCGATGCGTTATACAGAAGCACGACTACGCAAGATTGCTGAAGAAATGCTCGGTGATATCGATAAGGACACAGTTGATTTTCAACTTAACTTTGATGATTCATTGACAGAGCCAACAGTACTTCCATCGGCTATTCCAAATTTACTCGTAAATGGCGCCAGTGGTATTGCTGTAGGGATGGCTACTAATATGCCCCCTCACAATCTGTCGGAAGTGATAGATGGAACTATTGCTTATATCGATAACAGGGATATTACCATCCCCGAATTGATGCAATACATCAAAGCACCCGATTTCCCTACAGGCGGTATTATCTATGGCTACGAAGGCGTGAAAGATGCTTTTGAAACCGGAAGAGGTCGCGTTATGATGCGTGGCGAAACCGTGATTGAGGAGCACAACGGAAGAGAATGGATCATTGCCACTTCTATACCTTATCAGGTCAATAAGGCTGAGATGATCAAGAAAACGGCAGATCTTGTCAACGATAAAAAAATTGAGGGAATTTCAGATATCAGAGATGAATCTGACAGGAAGGGAATGCGGATTGTTTATGAGCTGAAGAGAGATGCTGTTTCAAATGTTGTGCTGAACAAATTATATCAGATGACGGCATTGCAAACCTCTTTCAGCGTTAATAATATTGCCCTCGTAAAAGGTCGTCCCCGCACACTCAACCTGAAAGATCTTATTCACTATTATGTTGAGCATCGGCATGAAGTGGTCGTGAGGCGCACAAAATATGAACTTAGAGAGGCAGAAAAGCGTGCTCATATCCTTGAGGGACTGATTATTGCATTAGACAATATCGATGCCGTTATCGAACTGATCAAAGCTTCAAAAACTCCCGAAGAGGCGCGAAATGGCTTAATGAGTCAATTTGGCCTTACTGAAATTCAGGCTAAGGCAATTCTTGATATGAGATTGCAACGCTTAACAGGCCTTGAAATACAAAAAATCAGGGAAGAGTATAATGAGATCTTAAATCAAATTGCACGTTATAAAGAAATACTTGATAATGAGGAGCTTCGTTATGAAATTATCAAAAACGAACTCCGTGCAATTAAAGAAAAATATGGTGATACTTCACGATCAACGGTTGTATATTCTGCTGAAGATTTCAAAATTGAAGATATTATTCCTGACGAACCTGTCGTACTTACGATTTCTCATATGGGCTACATTAAACGTACGGCCCTTAGCGAGTATCGCAGACAGGGCAGGGGAGGACGCGGCTCAAAAGGATCCGACTCGAGAGATGAAGACTTTATTGAACACCTTTTTATAGCTACGAACCACAATTATATGCTATTCTTTACGGAGAATGGTAAATGCTTTTGGCTTAGGGTGTTTGAGATCCCTGAAGGAACAAGAACAAGCAAAGGACGAGCAATTCAGAACTTGATCAATATAGATCCCAGCGATAAGGTAAAGACTTTCATGAATATTCAAAATCTTAAAGATCAAGAATATATCGAGAATAACTTCATCATCTTAAGCACAAAGAAGGGTGTGATCAAAAAGACAAGTCTGGAAGCTTATTCACGACCACGCCAGAATGGAATCAATGCAATTACGATCAGAGAAGGAGATGAGCTTCTGGAAGCCAAACTCACCAATGGCACCAGTGAAGTGATTATGGCGCTCAAATCAGGAAGAGCAATTCGTTTCAACGAATCAACTGTTCGCCCGATGGGAAGGAATGCCTCGGGTGTTCGTGGAA
The DNA here is from genome assembly GCA_018399335.1 of Bacteroidales bacterium. GTDB lineage: Bacteria > Bacteroidota > Bacteroidia > Bacteroidales > F082 > UBA5536. The sequence continues at coordinate 13,820 of JAGYNM010000021.1, forward strand.
TCCGGTTGGCGTCTGAAAGTGATGAAGTTGTTGGAATGATTTGTATCAACGATCCCGAAAACTCCATTTTAGTTGTTTCAGAAAAAGGTTACGGAAAGCGCTCAAGCCTTGATGATTACAGGGTTACAAACAGGGGTGGAAAAGGCGTTAAAACTTTGAACGTAACCGAAAAAACTGGTTATCTTATTGCTATTAAAGATGTTACAGATAGTGATGATTTGATGATCATTAATAAGTCAGGAATTATTATCCGTATTGCCGTCGAAGACCTGCGAATTATGGGTAGGGCAACTCAGGGTGTGAGGTTAATTAACCTGCGTGATCAGGATGAAATTGCTGCTGTAGCAAAAGTTTCTGTTGAAGAAGTTGAAGAAATTGAAGAGGAATCAATAGATGATCAAATAACAGATAATCAAGAAGATATATCTAACGAAAATCTGGAAGTTGATCCAGAAAATAACTAATAATTAATTTTGGCATGAAGTTGGGAGTCTATTGAGATAATTAAATCAGATTACTGACTTTACAACCTATTAAAACTGACACAAAATGAAAAAATTACTAGTACTGGTTGCAATGCTGATTATAGCTTCATCAGTTTTTGCACAAAAATCAGAAAGAACAAATGCTTTTATGTACAACAAAAACGGTCAGTACGATAAAGCAAAAGAAGCCATTGACAAGGCAGTGGAGCACTCCAAGACCATTGACGATTCCAAAACCTGGATGTACAGGGGTATTATCTACCTGAATCTTGTTTTTTCGGAAGACTATAAAAGTTTGGACAAAAATGCTTTGGACAAGAGTTTGGAGTCGTTTTTAAAAGCCCTGGAGCTCGACCCAGAAGATAAACTAAAAAGAGCTGATGATATTGATCCCAGGATAGAAGCTATTGGACAACAGTATTTTGCGTATGGAGTTGATAGCTTCAATGCAGGTGAATTTGTTGAAGCTTCAGATAAATTTAAAAGATCATACGATGTTGGTAAGTACGTTAATAAAGTTGATACACTGGCCTTATTAAATGCTGCTCTTTCATCTGTGCGCGGCGATCAGTTTGAGCAATCGTTGAATTATTATCAGGAATTACTTGATCTTGGTTTTGTAGAAGCTGATGTTTATAAAAATATGGCTTCAGCCCATAGAAGCCTTGGCAATATGGACGCGATGTTTGAAACACTCAAAACAGGTCGCGAAAAATATCCGGATGATGCCGGATTGATGCTGGAAGAAATAAATGCTTATTTGGCGATTGGAGAAGGGGCGAAGGTTGTAGATGATTTGAAATTACTGGTTGAAAAAGACCCTCAAAATTATTCCATTTTCTTTGTTCTTGGAACGATATACGGCGACGAAACCAATGAGGAAATGTTTGACATGGATTCAGCTGAATTGTACTATGGTAAAGCAATTGAAATTAATCCTGACTATTATGATGCGATTTACAATCTTGGCGCATTGTATATTAATCAGAGTAATCAGCTTCAGGTAAAAGCCAACGACTTGCCATTGGATGCCACCGAGGAATACGAAAAGATTACTGAGGAAGCAAATGCCATTATCAAAAAGGCGCTTCCACATCTTGAAAAGGCAAATGAACTTCAGCCTGGAAATGATGAAACCATCGCAGTTTTAAAGTCGATTTACACTCGATTTAATATGGCGGACAAACTAGAAGAGCTTAACAAATAGAAACAAGAAAGATAGGGCACCAACAATCTGTTGGTGCTTTTTTTATATTTACAAGTTTACATAATATAAATTATGAAACAAATATTTTCCCATAAAGATTGTCCTAATTAGCAAAACAGGACGATTTCTTCTAGAAGTTTTATTTATTTGTTTTCCTTACTTCTTCTTTAAGTCATCAAACAATTGATTGAACTTTTCAAGCTTCGGAACAATTACAAACTGACAATAACCCTGACTTAGATTGTTGTTGTAATAATTCTGGTGATAATCTTCAGCTTTATAGAATGCATCAAAAGCCGTGATTTCAGTTACAATTGGATCGTTCCAGATTTGTTGTTCTGAAAGCAATTGTTTAACGTTTTCTGCAATTTTTCGTTGTTGCTCATTATGATAAAAAATCGCAGAGCGATATTGTGTCCCCACATCAGCTCCCTGCCGGTTTAATGTGGTTGGATTATGGGTTTTAAAGAAAATTTTCAGGATATCCTCAAGACTGATACTATCTGCATCATACACGAGTTGAATAACTTCTGCATGACCAGTAAGACCCGATGTAACTTCTCTGTATGTTGGGTTGGCAATTTTTCCGCCACTATAGCCTGATGTTACTGATAATACACCTTTTACGCGTTGAAAAACCGCCTCAGTGCACCAAAAACATCCGGCACCCAGGGTGATTGTATCTACATTTTTAGAATCATTCATAGCTTTAATTTGATTAAATGACGAAAACACTAAAAGGATTAAAAATAGGTTAAGTAAGTTTTTCATCTGTTTATTTTATTCTCCTTAAACAGATTAGGCTAAGCTTTGTTTTGCATGTTGGAATAAACTGTAACAGCAGTATTTTTTTAATTAACTTTGTCAGCTTTCAGGGAAAAGTTGAAATTTATAAATCTGAATTTTAAAATCCACAATATCATGAGTTTAGACATCACTGGAAAAGTTGTTCAATTAGGACAACGCCAAACCGGACAGGGCAAAAACGGAACCTGGGTTAAGCAAGATTTAATCATTGAAACTGAAGAGCAGTTTCCTAAAAAAGTATGTTTGACCTGCTGGGGCGACAAAGCTGAAGAAGCTACTACTTTTAAGCCTGGCGAACAGATTAAGGCCAGCATCAACGTTGAATCGCGTGAATACAATGGTCGTTGGTACACAGATTTGAAACCCTGGAGATTCGACAGAATTAACAGTGCTGATAATCAATCAGCTCCACTCCCATCATCCGAAGCTTATCCTGCCGATCCTTCGTTTGAAAGTGAGGGCGACGATTTGCCTTTTTAAAATTTTAACGATTTGAAGAACAGGTATTTTGCTTTGGCGGCTGCATTCACTGCAAATCTTATTTACGGAATAAACTTTGTGATTGCCAAAGGCATAATGCCTGATTTTCTTCAACCTCGGTCTATTATTCTACTAAGAGTAAGCATTGCAGCCTTGCTCTTTTGGCTTTTGAAGCCTTTTGTGAGGCCGGAGAAGATTCACAAAAAGCATCTGATAAGGATTGCTTTTGCCTCTTTTTTTGGTGTAGCTGCCAATCAGATATTGTTTTTTGAGGGCTTAAATCTTACAACTCCTATCAACGCCAGCATCATAATGGTCGGGGTTCCGATTGCTGTATTAATATTTTCTCAGATACTTGTAAAAGAGGTTATTACATCTCGTAAATTAGTTGGCATTTTACTTGGATCAGCGGGAGCAGTTTTTTTGATCCTCACCTCTGGGGAAGTAAGTTTAAAACCTGGAAATTTTCTGGGTAACCTGCTTATTTTGGGTAATGCCTCCTCCTATGCACTCTATCTGGTACTCATAAAACCAGTGATGAGGCACTATCAGGCAGTTACTGTAATGCGTTGGATTTTTCTTTTTGGATCGGCTTATGTCATTCCACTTACCCTCTCCCCTGCCCTCACTGAAAACTGGACAAGTATTCCTGTTAATATTTGGCTATCAATAGGATATGTAATAATTTTCACAACTTTTCTGGCCTATCTGTTAAATAATTATTCTCTTCGGCACATTCATCCATCTACTAATAGTGCTTTTATATATTTGCAACCTGTTTTTGCAAGTTTTATAGCCTTAATCTTTCAAAAAGATCAGCTTACTTTGGAAGAGATTTTTGCTGCTTTGGTTATTTTTACTGGGGTTTATTTTGTGATCAGTAAACCAACTAATGCTTTAATTTCGACGCAAATAGTTAACAATCAGAATAAATTGTAATCTTAAGAAATATGAAAACTTCGTTCACACTGAGCAATTTTCTGGAAAGCAATACGGCAAATCGCTTTATGCTAATGGCCGGGCCTTGTGCCATTGAAAATGAGGAAACACCGTTTTTGATTGCTGAAAAAGTGAGTAAGATTTGTAAAGATTATCAGATCCCCTATATTTTCAAAGGTTCTTACCGAAAGGCAAATCGCTCGCGATTGGATTCATTTACTGGAATTGGTGATGAAAAAGCGCTTAAAATTCTCAGAAGTATTGGGGAGACTTTTGATATTCCTGTTGTTACTGATATTCATGCTGTTGATGAAGCCTCAATGGCGGCAGAATATGTCGATGTTTTGCAAATTCCTGCGTTTTTGTGTCGTCAAACGGATCTTCTGGTTGCAGCTGCCAAAACAGGCAAAATTGTGAATATTAAAAAGGGCCAGTTTTTGTCGGGTGAGGCCATGCGTTTTGCGGTTGATAAAGTGAAACAATCCGGAAATGATCAGGTTTTGCTTACCGAAAGAGGTAATATGTATGGTTATCAGGATTTGGTTGTTGATTTCAGGAATATTCAAAGTATGAAACAGTTTGAAGTTCCTGTTATCATGGATATTACTCATTCTTTGCAGCAGCCTAATCAGGCTTCTGGTGTAACTGGTGGAAAACCTGAGTTGATTGGATTAATTGCACGTGCGGCTATTGCTGTGGGCGCTGATGGTTTATTTATCGAGACGCATCCAAATCCTGCTGAGGCAAAATCGGACGGTGCTAATATGCTTCAATTGGATAAACTGGAACCATTGATCGAACAGCTGGTAAAAATAAGGGAGGCCTTGAAATAAAGAATTATTCTCTGATAAGTTTAATAATCTGACCTGTTTTTGCATCAAAATTCATGCGGGTTTTGTTAAACGGAACAACACTTATTACACCAAGTTGCGGAATCTTAAGTCGTTCATTAGCAAAAGTTTTTCCATTGAATGAAACTTCAATTTGAGCAATTTCGGGTGATCTGTAAAGCAAACTGTTTATAACTGTAACAGATTCAAGTGACTCCTTCCCTACTCCGGGAATATTTTGAGTAATTCCGGCAGGTTCAACAGAAAGTTGAATAGCTTCACCTTTTGAACTGGAATTCACAATACCTAATTCTTTACTTAAGCGGGCGATCGTAACATTTCCCGTCTCTGATTGCTTGGGAGTGTAATATACCGTTTGCTCTTGCAGTATCCGTTCTTGTATGCCTAAAAACAAACTGAGATAGGCTTCTTCCAACTGTTTAAGCTGATGATCCATGTAAATCAAACTGTTACCATAATTTATTTCCTGGTAGCCGCTAACCAATAAATACCTTGCTTCGCGAATGGTTTGAATATAATCAGCTGCGGCTCTGGCTTTTTGCTCCGGGCTGCGATCTTCCCAGGTAGGATGCAAAACCGGAAGTTTGATTACGGTAGTATCAATAGTTATTTTTCTGACGATAGTATCAATTCGTTGAAACAAATTTCGCTCAGCGTAATACTTAAAACTTTTTTTATCAGGGGAGTTAACCAATGTTTTTTCAACTGATGATGACTCTGAAGCTTGCATAAGCATCTCATTTCCTGCGGCTAATAAAATACCATCTTCTTGAAGTGCGAATGGAATTTTTTGCTCGTCTTTTGATGTCCGTTCATCAAATCTAACATAGAAAACAGCTTCCGGATCAGGTTCAGTAAGTGGTGTTACGATAGCATCAAGAATCCGAAAAGATGTTGCATTTGAATTAACAAAATCCTTAACGCCAAGCATTCTTTCTGCGTACTGACTATAAGGACCTTGTGTGGAAACTGTCTTCTCCAGAATAAAGTCAACTTTGAGAACGGTTTGCGGAAGCGCATAAAAAAAACCTTCGTGTTGTCCAGGGATCCCTTGTTTGGCGTGACTTACAGTAAACTGTGAGAAGCCTTTGGAAAGGTTTAAGATCATCAAAAATCCTATCAACACAAATTTGGTGTAGCTTTTCAAATGTAAGTTGTTCATAGATTTGACCTTAGGTGTGAAATTTCTTTATTTTTCACCAAATTTAAGTGTTTTTTATCATTTTGATGTGCTATAGACAGGAATTTCATATTGACAAAAAGAAAGGAGACAGTTACCCGTCTCCTTCCGATTGATTTATTTACTTGATAAACAAGAGTTCGCGGTATTTTGGCAAAGGCCATAAGCCATCATCGATGAGCATTTCGAGTTTATCCACATGATAGCGGATTTTTTCAAAATACGGCTTCACTTTATAACAATAGTGATGAGCAGATTTTTCGATATCATCCATATGGTTGGCCTCCCGGCGTTCGTCTGTCATTTCCTCGACAAACTGTCTAATTGTGGCAATATGATCTGAAATTTCCTTTGATATTTTGAACCTGATTTCTGCTCAATTTTACATAGGTTTCTCGAATCTAACACATCTTTCAAACCACGGGCATTTTCTATCAAAGTGTTTGATATTTAATAAGTTACTGAATGATATATTTATGGATAAATCGCTCATCAATCGCGATTCAATCTGAATTTTCCTGATGTATTTGTCGAGCTTTATTTTTCCTACAATCGGCCTGAAGCTCTCTGGCATTTAATACTTCATTGCGCTTGAATAAAGTTAACAACTTCTTCCGAAACAAAGCTTTAATAGCATCATGTATTTGGTATATTGAAAGGCCACGTTTTTTTGCTTCTTCTTTCCATTCATCATCAGGAAGGTTCCTTCGAAACGAATGGGTTTGGATTCTTTGATATAATGTCATGAACTATTTCAAAAATAGCATCTTCAGATCTCCTAATTCTGATCAATAAGTTTTTTACTTCCCGGGGCAAATCGATTGAATTGGATTCACAATGATTGTGTTTAACACAAACATAGGTTTTGGTATTGGCATGTGAACCAACCGCTCTGAATCTCGAACTTGTTACCCGTAAAAGCAAAAGACTTTGCACGTTTCTGTCTAGTTATCCAGTAAAATTTACTTGGGAATATTACTTCAAAGCACCTTTCTTGGATCCTGTTATTAATTCTTCGTGCGAAGGCATCTGTTCAATTTCATCCAGTGTACGGAGCAGCAGCCCAAGCCAATAAAAGCAGAAATGATAGCCGGCGGCGCTTCATCGTTCTGCCGCAGGTCGTTACCAGCAGAGGCAACACTGGCTCTCACCAGTGTTTCGCTCTTAGTGGGAGCGCTTTGAGAATATTAACCAGTACTGTAACAAAACGCAGGTGTTCAAGGGCTGCTGTTTTTCCGGGAGTTAACAGATTCACTCCGGTATTGGCTGCTGACGACCAGTTGTTATGCTTTCCGCTCCCATTAACAACTGCATAGGGTTTTTCATGCAACAATACTTTAAAAATGGTGTTTACGAGAAACCACATCGAGCAAGTGCATCAAAAGTTGATTACAATCCCAGCAACGTTTGCTTCTTCGTAAACGGGAGCACATTCAAACTGACTTGGAGCCACTTCATTATGGCGAGTCTTAAGCGGAATTCCAAGTGTATGGGCTTCAATTTCCAAATCGCGCATAAAGGCTCTGGCCCCGCTGTGAATAGTTCCAAAATAATGATCGCTAAGTTGTTGATCTTTTGCCGAAGCATGACCAAAGACTGTTTTCCGGCAAGAACCAGATCAGGTCGTGCAGCAAAGGGCTGAAACTGACTAGAAAATATTCTTGTTCCCAGCCTAATGTTGGATAGACTTTAGTGATGTTTTTATCAAATAACTGACAAATCTTTACTGTTGCTTTATCGATAGCTTCAATTGAGCGTAAGGGAGTTTATAATCGAGTGATTCGCCCAGTAGGAAACAAAAATGTAGGGATGCACAAGGTGCTTTCCATAATAAATGCAGGCGAACTGTAATCCCAAGCGGTATAACCACGGTTCTGAAGGTATTGCGAATACTTCCACTGGGAAAGGATGAAGCGTCGGGTTCTGCTGAATCAACTATTGCCTTGAAATTCCTTCAATGGCGCGACCATTTTCCGCAGGATTGAGATAAAAGCATCGTGCTTTTCAGCGGTGGAGCCCGTTAGCGGATGAAACCAGTGCGTATAATGGGTTGCACCTTTATTCATTGCCCATGCTTTCATGGCCGAAGCAACCTGATCGGCTACTTTGCGTTCAATTTTAACGCCTTTGTCAATAGCTAATTCAACACTTTTAAAAGCTTCCTTGGTCAGATACTCACGCATTACGTTCTGGTTAAAAACCATTGATCCATAATAGTCAGAGATCTTATTCGAAGGATAATTTACCGGCACTACCTGCCGATCCAATGTTTCTGATAAAGCTGTAAATCTGAAATTTTCCATATTAAGAGGTTGTTTTGATTAGGGTTCTGTTTTTTATTATCCAAAGTCCAACAAAAGTTATTATTCCATTCAATATAAGTAATTCAAAACCAAACTTATAACCATTAAATAGCCAGTCGGAATTGATATTGATAAAATAAGTGATTGCAGGAGCAGAAATGGCGACCAAAGGTACATATTTGTCTTTAAGTGAGGATGATGTAAATAATCCGAAGGCAAATAATCCTAGTAAGGGGCCGTATGTATATCCAGCAATTGTAAATAGTTGTGCGATAACTGCTTGATTATTAATTTCCCGGAAAATAATAATGATGATTAAAATCACCAGCGTGATGGCGAAATGAATGAAATATCGCATTTGCTTGCTCACTTTTTCCCTTCCAAGAAAATCGATGCTTACGGAGGTTGTTAAAGCAGTGATGGCGCTGTCGGCACTCGAATATGCGGCAGCAATCAAACCAATAAAAAAGACCATTCCGGCAAAAATTCCAAAATGATTGAATGCTAACTCAGGGAATAGGTTATCTGTAAGTTGCGGAATATCAATTCCTTTTATACTGGCGAACACAAAAAGGCTTGCGCCAAGAAACAGAAAAATAAAGTTAGCAGGTATTAATAATATACTGAGACTGGTAACATTTTTCTGGGCATCTCTTAAGTTTCTGCAGCTCAGATTTTTCTGCATCATGTCCTGATCAAGGCCAGTCATTACAATGGTGATAAACATCCCACTGAAAAATTGTTTAAGGTAAAAGCGATCATGTCGCCAATCTTCGATTACAATTTTGGAGTACCCTTTTTCTTTAATGCTGGAAATCATCTCGCCAAGATTCATATCCAACTGATTAAGAATAATATAGATGGTGACAATAAGTGCAGTAAGCATAAAAGTGGTTTGTAACATATCTGTCCAAACGATTGTTTTTATGCCGCCTTTAAAGGAATATAAGGTGATTAACACCATAAATAAAACAACAGTAATCCAGAAAGGTATGCCGTAATAGTCAAAAATAAAAATTTGTAAAACATTAACTACCAGGAACATTCGGAAAGAAGCTCCTATTAAGCGGGATAAAAGAAAATAAAAAGCACCTGTTTTATAGGACCAAAAACCAAAACGCTGGTCTAAGTAAGCATAAATTGAAGTCAGATTCAGGCGATAATATAGTGGAAGTAAAATCAGCGAAATAACAGCATAACCAGCCACATAACCAAAAACTACCATCATATAGCTAAACTGAGAACTTCCTACCCAGCCAGGAATCGAGATGAAGGTGACTCCCGACAAGGATGCGCCTATCATTCCAAAAGCCACAACTGGCCATGGTGACTGACGGTTGCCAATGTAATAACTTTCGTTATTTGCTTTGCGCGCAGTAATTAACGAAACAGCAAATAACAATGCTGTGTAACCCAAAAAAATAAGTAAGACTAATTCAGGTGACATCAGCTTGTTGTTTTTGATCGAGTGATTTAGCAAACGAAAGAAGGTCAGGAAACAAAAAATTCGCTTTGACATCTAATTGCTCTTCACCGATTTGGATTGTTTTCATCCCCAAATTTTGTCCAAATAATATATCTGAAGAAGTGTCGCCTGCCATAATTGATTGTGCGAATTCAATATCCGGAAAATCTTCCTTAGCCTTCAAAGCCATAAAAGGTTCTGGTTTTCTGCAATTATTTTTTTCACTAGCGAGCTTGCTGCAATAGTAAATGGCGTCTATTTTCCCGTGGTGCTGTTCAATCTCCAGTTGCATTTTATTATGAATAGCAATCAGATCGTGTTCTGTCATCAAATCTTTCCCAATTCCTTGCTGATTTGTTACGATGATCAGGTATTTAAAATGCTTACGTAATAATGCAATTGCTTCGATAACTCCTGGAAGAAATTGAAAATCAGATGGTTTTTTTACATAATCCTGATAAGGCCGGACGTTAATCACGCCATCCCTGTCGAGGAAAAGCGTCCAGTCATGGGTGATATTTTCCAGCGAAAACAGCATTAAGTTTTGGGGAAAATTCGTTCTTCAATCATTTGACAAAGAATATGCCCGAGCAAAATATGTCCTTCCTGAACACGTGGCGTATCTGTTGAAGGCACATTAAGCAAAAGATGTGTCAGGTCTTTCATTTTACCACCAGTTTGTCCAGTAAATGCAATGGTGTGCATCCCAATTTCGTTGGCTTTTTCGAATGCCTTAATTACATTAGCCGAATTACCAGAGGTGCTTAATCCAATCAGAATGTCACCTTTTCGTCCGGAAGCTTCAACCATGCGGCTGTACACCGATTCAAAATCGTAATCGTTGGCAACGGCAGTAAGATAACTTGTGTTCACATGGAGTGCTTCGGCGTACAATGGTGGCCTGTCATAATAATACCTTCCAGACAATTCAGCAGCAAGATGTTGGGCATCGGCAGCACTGCCACCATTACCGCAAAAAAGCACTTTTCCATTATTTTTCAATGTCTTCACACAAAGGTCGATAGCTTTTTCGAGCTTTTGATGAAGCGACGTATCCTCAAGCATAAGTTGCTTCAAATGTGCGGAAGCCTTAATAATGTCGTGTATGGCCATAGCTGGCAATTTTGAGGCAAAAATAACACTTTTAGCATGCTGAGTTCAGTAATCGTTCGAATGATAAACTTTTTATTTTCCCAATGGTGAATAAAATCAGACAGTCCATGGTTATTTTTTAGATTGGTTTCTGTGATTTCTTTTTT
>JAGYNM010000210.1 GCA_018399335.1 Bacteroidales bacterium
TGTTTCACGCTCTCTGATAGTAGTTTCCTTAACTTTCACAACATCCTCGGCTGTTGGGCCTTCTTGGATCAAACGGTCCATTTCGAAAAAGACAGCTTTCGTGAGCGTATCTACCATTTCGGGATTGGTTCCCCAATTGATGGTGATGGTATATTCAGGCTTGGGAAACTGGCTGTTACTCTGTCGTGAACCAACACCATAAACGCCTCCCTGGTCTTCGCGCAGGTTTTCGCGCAGCTTGATATTGAGCACTTTCATCATCATAGCCAGGTTCAATCTGTTTTCTGACGACCATTCAAAAGGCGATTCCATCATGATAGCAACCATGCTTTTATGCTCGGCACCGGCAAAAACCTCTGCATCGGTAATGCCTTCTGGGAATTTCGGGCTGCGGTCAGCCCAGGCCAGTGCAGGCTTATCGGCTGGCAGACTGGCAATGTATTGTTCGATGAGTGGTTTAAGGGTGTCAGGATCAAGATTGCCAACCATCACAAAGGTGAAGCCCTGGGCGGTTTCAAAAAGTTGGTTATACATGCCGTAAATCTCGTTGGCATCCAGCGACATCAGTTGCTCTTCGGTGGGTATCATCGTAAAGCGCGGGCTATTGGAAGTAGCTAGCTTGTAGAGGGTGTCGTAAAATACCATCTGAGGATTCGAACGCATGAATTTAAATTGGTTTTGCTGCTGCGAGAGGTAGGCTTCAAATGCTTCGGCATCTTGTCTGGCAGGTTTAAAATGGAGTTGAATCAGCTGCAACAGCGTTTCAAAATCTCTGGGGCTGGCACTGCCTGATAAACCTTGTGAGATTTCATCGATGCTGAGGCGTAAATTTGCATTTATACCGGTTAGTTTTTTATCCAGTTCGGCTTTGCTGAAATCGCCTAATCCGCTCGCTGCAACGATTCGCGCGATGCTATTTGCTGCAAAGGCTTTATCGTCTTCAAAAATCGAGGTGCCACCATTGGCATAAGCAGTCATCAGGATTTCATCATTCTTAAAATCAGTGGGTTTCACAATTACTTTTACGTTATTACCTAAATGGAAAGTGGTTAGGTTTAGCTTGTCGTCCTTTTCTGTTTTTACAATTTCACCTTTTTCAGGGATTTCAGCCAAAAGGGGGTCATCTTTAAAAGAATCTACCCAAGCGCTAAGATCAGTTTCTTTGGCATCAGCAATCGTGCGGAGGATGGTGGTTTCATCAGGTACCATGACTTCTTCTTTTTCAGGGGCTGTTACCACTACGACCATATTCTCGTCGGTAATCCATTGTGAGGCTTTGCTGTTGATTTCTGCCAGTGCAATTTGTGGCAGGAGCTCCTGGGCTATGATCCATTGATTTTCGATTCCCGGAATGGGATCATTTTCAAGAAAATGACGTGTATAGGCTCCAACAAAACGGGATGAAGGTGTTTTGTCTTTCTCTTTGAGTTGTTGCTCCAACTCATTGAGTATGCGTTTTTTCTGGCGGTCGAGTTCAGTAGGCGTAAAACCAAAGCGTTTCACCCGTTCGTTTTCTTTAACAAGTGTTTCCAACGTTTCTTCGATCATATTATCCTTGGCCAGCGCAAACGATGCATAAGCATCCATAGCACGTCCCATGAAACCGCCGTAATAGGTGTAAGCATAAACGAAAGGAGAAGTGGGTTTTTGGCTTAACTCATTCAAACGGTTGATAATCATGCCGCTGTAGAGTTCCTGAATCATCTGTTCGCGGTAATCACCTATGGTGAGGGTTTCCTTTTTGGGATGTTTATAAAACATCTGCACCATGGTGCGGGTTGCTTCCGCATCTGTGGCTATCGCTACGAGCGGTTCTTTGTTTCCGGGAACATCAAACGACAGCCTTTCTTTGGGATTTTCGGGGTTTTTGATGTGTGCAAAATGACTGATGATTTTTTCTTCTGCCATCTGAATATCGATATCGCCAACAATTACTACTGCCTGAAGATTAGGTCTGTACCAGTCTTTGTAGAAGGTAGTAAGGCGTTCGTAGGGAGCATTGTCGATCACCTCAATTTTTCCAATAGGAAGGCGCTCGGCATAGCGGGAATCTTTAAAAATGACTGGAAAATATTCTTTACGCATCCGATCATCAGCACCCAGACCCATGCGCCATTCTTCACGGATAACGCCACGTTCTTTGTCGATTTCTTCGGGT
>JAGYNM010000211.1 GCA_018399335.1 Bacteroidales bacterium
GGAACCCGCTGCAGTTTGCTCACATCATAACCCCGCTCACGGGCTTTTGCAACAAGCATAGCATAGGTTTCCTCATCCAGCTTTGGCTCACGTGCCAGTATCCAAAGGTATTTATCAGAGCTGCTGCCTACCAGCACATACTGATAATCAGTATCCAGCTCTAAAATGAGGTAATCAGCATAAAAAATCCAGAAAAAACTTACCCGCAAATGTGCCGGATTGCCCGATTTGGCCACTTTTGCCTTGCCCACAGCACGACTAAGTTCGCCATCAAGACTACCTTTATAGCCCTGGTTTATAACTTCTATCCTGTCATTTTCCTTTAAGGTATAAGTAGCAGTAACGCCTACCAAACCTTCTTCAAAACTGTGCGGAAAACGGGCAATCTCGTACCAGGTACCAACATATCGATCCAGATCAACATTTTCAACAAGTTTCATCTCCTTAATTTTTTGTGACGAAGAACATGCGGTAACCATCAAAAGCATTACAAGAAGATAAAATGAATATACGATCAGCTTTTTCCGTGACATAAACAGTGTTTTTTGGAAGCATAAATGTACGACAAATCAGCCAGCAATTCATCTTTTAATAGGTCAATTCTTGCAAATGATACAGGCAAAACTACCGAAAACTGATTTTTAAATGCAATTTTTGAAACTTTATGTATCTTTCGCCTTCAAACACTGCCTGTTGATAGCTGTTATCAGCAAGCCTTAAACCATCAAATTTATGTCATCTTTTACCCATAAGCTAACAGCCTTACTGCTGTTTTTCCTGTTTTCGGGAAGCCTTACAGCTATGGATGATGCGCGATTGCTGCGTTATCCCGACATTAACAACAACCTGATCGCATTTGTGTATGCCGGCGACCTGTGGACGGTAAACGCTGCAGGAGGCGAAGCCCGCCAACTTACCTCGCACGAAGGGATCGAATTGTTTCCTAAAATCTCGCCCGATGGCCAATGGATTGCCTTTTCGGCTGAATATTCCGGAAGCAGACAAATCTGGGTGATGCCTGCCGAAGGTGGCGAAGCCAAACAACTTACCTGGTACAATTCTGTTGGCGTGATGCCCCCGCGAGGCGGTTTTGATCACGTAGTAATGGGCTGGACATCAGATAGTAAAAAAATTCTGATACGTGCAAACCGTACGCCTTTTGGCGAACGCAACGGCCGCTATTATCTGGTTGATATTGATGGTGGGTTCGAAGAACCGCTGCCCATTATGAATGGCGGCTTTGCTGCACTTTCGCCTAATGATAATATGCTCTGCTTCACACCGGTAGATCGCGAGTTCCGCACCTGGAAACGCTACAAAGGCGGGCGTGCTACCGATCTTTGGATTTACGACCTGAACAACAACAGCTCCGAACAAATCACCAATTTCAAAGGTGCCGACCAATGGCCTATCTGGCAGGGCAACGACATCATCTTTGCAAGCAACCGCGACCTGCGTCTGAACCTTTATCGGTATAACACGGTAAACAAAAATACCGAGCAACTCACACAATTCAAAGATTTTGATGTGATGTGGCCCTCCGGCAAAAATGGCAAGGTGATATATGAAAATGGCGGTTACCTTTATGTTTACGATTTAGCTGCCAATACAAATACCAAAATTGAAGTCAGTCTCAACTTCGACAATCCCGGGCTCAAAGCTTACTACAAAAATGTAAAAGACGATATCCACAGTTATAACATTTCGCCCAGCGGAAAACGGGTACTTTTCGATGCCCGAGGCGACATCTTTTCAGTTCCGGCCGAAAACGGCAACATTATCAACCTCACCCAAACCCAGGGTGTGCGCGAAATCTATCCCAGCTGGTCGCCCAATGGCAAATACATCGTCTATTTTTCTGATGCCTCAGGTGAATACGAAATCTACCTGCTCGAAAACAAGGCAGATGCTACGCCACGCCAACTAACCAGCGGATCATCGGCATGGAAATACGAAGCCGAATGGTCACCCGACAGTAAATACCTGGTTTACTCCGACCGCACTATGCAGCTTTGGCTGGTTGATGTAGCTGCCGGCACCCAAAAAGCCATCGACAATGCCACCCGCAATGAAATACGCTCCTATGCTTTTTCGCCCGATTCGCAATGGATTGCC
>JAGYNM010000212.1 GCA_018399335.1 Bacteroidales bacterium
TCATGGCGCTTGTCCTGATTGCAAAGGGCTTGGGCTGCGTGAACAGATTGATGTAAACAAATTAATTTCGAATCAATCACTTAGCCTGCGCGAAGGAGCATTAGTCCCGACAACGCCAACAGGATATATTGTTTATTCGCAAGTGACTGTGGATGCGCTTAATACCGTTTGCAAGGCACATGGATTTGATGTGGATACTCCCTGGCAATCGCTCACTGATGATCAGCGACATGTTATACTTTATGGAAGTGACAAAGTAAAAGTACTTTTTGGAAAACATGCGCTTGAATCGCGTTTGAAGTGGAAAGGCATTACAGCGCGTCCACGCGTAGAAGGTTTTTACAAGGGAATGATTCCCATTATGGAAGATATCCTTCACAGGGACAGAAATGACAATATTTTGAGGTTTGCCAGTGCTTTTACCTGCAATACTTGCAAAGGAACGCGACTTAGCCAGGAAGCATTGGCTGTTGAACTGGCCGGAACAAATATCGCTGAATTATCGCAGCTTGCTGTTGATGACCTCGAAAAGCGTTTGATGGAAATCAGGTCTGAAGTAGATCAAAAAGCTGTTTTTGATGCTGTTATGGAAAAGGCATTCAAACGGATTAGCTACCTGAAAATGCTTGGGCTTGCTTATCTCAGCCTTTCGCGCGAAGCTGCAAGCCTTTCCGGAGGCGAGGCCCAGCGTATCAAGCTTGCAGCGCAGATTGGGAGCGGACTGCAGGGGGTACTTTATGTGCTTGATGAACCATCGGCAGGATTGCATCCTTATGACAATCAAAATCTGCTAAAAATGCTGAAAGCCTTGCGGGATAATGGCAATACGGTTTTGGTAGTTGAGCACGATGAAGATACTATCCGTGCTGCAGATTATTTGATTGATATTGGTCCAAAAGCCGGAAACAAAGGAGGACAGTTGATTTACGAAGGGAATCCAGAAACACTTTTGCGACAGCCCGAAAAGTATCCCGACAGCATAACGGCGAAAGCACTTTCGCAGACTTTGCAATCAAAACAATTTGTAAGGGAAGGATTTGGATTTATTGAAATTCGCGCTGCATATCTGCACAACCTCAGACAAATTGATGTCATTTTCAGGATGGGTGCGCTCAATGTGGTGACTGGTCTTTCGGGAGCCGG
Organism: Bacteroidales bacterium; assembly: GCA_018399335.1. Classification (GTDB taxonomy): domain Bacteria; phylum Bacteroidota; class Bacteroidia; order Bacteroidales; family F082; genus UBA5536. The sequence goes on from JAGYNM010000212.1 coordinate 1,144, forward strand.
AAAATCAACGCTTGTCCATCAGGTTTTGGCTAAAAGCATGCGGCAAAATGAAGCAATCGGCTGTGATTCATGGAATGCAACTTTAGCTATCGACAGAATAATTGAAGTAAACCAGTCGCCGATAGGCCGCACACCGAGAAGCAATCCGGCTACTTATACCGGTTTGTTTGAGGTGATAAGGTCTTTGTTTGCTGAGGAACCCCAATCAAAAATGCTGGGCTTCAATAAAGGGCAGTTTTCATTTAATACTGCTGGTGGCCGCTGCGAGCAATGCAATGGCGCAGGAAGAACGCATTTGGGGATGCATTTTCTGGGTGATGTGGAGGTTCCCTGCGAAGGCTGCGGGGGCAAGCGGTTTAATGATGCTACGCTTCAAGTTACTTTCAGGGGAAAGAATATTTATGAAGTGCTGGAGATGACATTTGATGAGGCTTCAGAGTTTTTTCATAATATTCCTGCTGCAACAAAAATCATTGATCAGCTGATTCGGCTGGAGGTGGGTTATCTTAAACTGGGACAGCCATCTACTACACTATCCGGCGGTGAGGCACAAAGGGTTAAGCTTGCTTCGGAATTGCACAAAACAACAAAAGGGAATGGTCTTTACTTACTCGATGAGCCAACACTTGGATTGCACATAGCTGATGTGACAGCTTTACTCACCGCATTGAACGACCTTGTAGATCAACAGAATACGGTTATTGTTATCGAGCATGATCCGGCTTTTGTTTTGCAGGCAGATCATATTATCGACCTTGGGCCTGTTGGAGGCGAAAATGGTGGAGCGCTCATTTTTAGCGGAACTCCTACGGAATTGCTAAAACATCCAGAATCCCTTACTGCTAAAGCTTTAAGCGGTTTCATATCAAAAGGTAGCGATGATTCAGAGGCTAAATTGCAATTACCTCATCGTGAGGAGTTCATTCAGCTAAAGGGTGTTTC
>JAGYNM010000213.1 GCA_018399335.1 Bacteroidales bacterium
CATTAAAACGCGCCATATCCGGGCGTTAGCTGTAAGATGTTAATACTCGTCATATTCAAATGATTTGATCAAAAATCTTGATGTATGTGCCTCAATCTTATTCTCTCGTCTAACCCCATTGTTGATGATGAACTGAACCGGTTTATTAAAATACTTCATCACATCGCCCTTCAGGGTGCGCTTTATTTTGCCGTTTATTGAGATTGTTATGCATTTCGGATCCCAATCCATTTCGTAAGTCAAAAATTGGCTTTCCGGCCGGCGAAATCCCACAAACATATTTTTAGCACCTACAACTTGATGGCTACCACTATTGTCTTTATAGTGAAAATTACTTTGCAGCTTCCAGATTTTCCAGAAAGGCCAGCCACATCTATGGTATGATCCCCGGCTATTGCTATAAGCTTCAATTATGTCAATTTCTCTGTCCCAATCACCACCCCATGCCCATATAGCAGGCCATAGGTTTGCGCCTGCTGGTAATTTAGCTACAATTTTATAGTAGCCATAGGTGAATGGATATTGACAGCACACAAGGCCAATGGATGTTTTTGGAAACACTGTTTTGTTTCTGCCCAGATCAGGATCATAAACATTAATGATTTTAGGATTGATTCTGGTGGATAACTCAAGTGTACCATCATGCAGTTGCCTTACACAGCCTTTATCGTACCACTGCCAATTGTTGTGCGGATGCACAATTCCCCAGGCTTCCTGCATAAGCCATTCGTATCCCATCCATGAGAATGTTTCAGGTTTTATTTTCATCATCTCCTCCCTGCGCCTCTTCGCTGAATACAATGTAATTGATCGCCTTGCCCGGATGTGCCTTAGCTATCAACTGATGCAGTTGCTTGATCTTGCTGTTGAATTCAGCATTTTTAACCGTGCTGTCGATCGGTATCACCTGCTCGGGTTCCTGATCCGGGTTGTGCGTTGTGCGTATCTCTGCTCGTTTTATCGTTATCATAGTTTATCCTTTTATGTATGTTCCGTTATACATGTCGCAGAGTTCACCTACTGCCCTCTCGGCTGCCTCACGGCTTGCAAATTTATTGCCGCTGCTGCTGCCCCAAACCTTCCAGCCCCCTGCACCTTTTGTTGTTTTTACCACTATTCGCCAGTATCCGGCCTTGCCGTTGTACTGCGCCCTTACCTCAGCTTTTTTTGAATTGTTTACCATAATCCGTCAAACATTTTTTCAAAATGAAATCCGTTATCTTCCATTGTTTCACGCAGTATCCGGTGCAGGTGGTTTATTGTCAGGCTTTCTTTGCCCTCATGCTGCTTCTGTGCCAGCAGCCACATATCAAAATCATATAAACTTTTGATTGCCTTGCTGCCGTTGGCGGCGCTCTCAAACTCAACCTGCTCGTCAGGGAGTTGAAACTCTATTGTTGCTTTCATCTGTATTTGTTTATAATTTGGTTGTAACTAAAATCCATATCACCACAACCAGCCCGATGCCCAGGGTTGTGATCAGCATAAATTCCAACACGCTCATTGTTGCTTCAAAATTCCTTTCTGCAAATTTCATCAGCGTAATCGAAACGTATTTGTAAGCCGCCATCCCGGTTCCTGCCAGCAAAATGAGGCTGAGTAATTTACTTCCTGTTTTGTGTAATTTCATATTCATGTATATCGTTGATTATGTTCCCTGCCGCAGGGCAGGGAACAGGTTATTTACTAATTTCATAAGGCTGTTTGCGGCGCTTCTCGATGTCATTGAGTGTTTTCTCAAGATCATCCTCGGTCATATCTTCAAGAAGCTTCTTATTTTTCGCCCGGGTAGGTCTCATGCCACATTTGCGACTACAATACCGCTGCCGGTTGCTGTTAGCCTTGAAGGTTTTGCCGCATGTGGCGCACACCTTCATACCGCCCGTGTGCGCCCGTGATGGCTTTCCGGTGCTCTCTGCCACCGGAGTACTGACATAATGATCTTCATTCTCTCGTTCAATCTCTTGTTCGAGTGATTTGAGGTCGTATTTCAAATCGTCAATAGTAACACCTTTGACGCTGAATTCGATGGTCATATCAAAGGCATCCGTGCT
>JAGYNM010000214.1 GCA_018399335.1 Bacteroidales bacterium
TGCCGTGTATTTTACCATCTTTCACTTCAAAAGTTCCTTGCTCCGAAATTTTTTGAGTTACTCCGTGAATGGTTAATTCACCTTCAATTTGTGCCTGATAAGTGCCTGGTGTTGAAAAATCAATCTCATTGAGGTTTGTAACTTTTCCCATAAAAGTGGCATTGGGATATTTATGGCTTTCCACATAGTTTTCGTTGAAGTGCTCTTGCATCAAAGCTTTTTCAAACTGAAAGGATTTCATCAGAACACGAAAGATAAAATCACCACTTGAAATATCTAATGCACTGTTAACTTGATTATTAAATGCTTCAATTTTTTCGGTTGGTGCATCGGAATAAAAATGAATTTTGCCATTTTTGGTGATGTATTTTTGTGCTTGTACTTGAGTACCAAGAGCAAGAATTGCTATCATGAGCATTACAATTAGGTTTTTCATCTTTCTATTTTTTTTGATTAATAAATTACACTGCCATGTTCGAGGATTACATCGGTTTGATTGTATCCGGTGCAGAAACCTTTTAAAGTGATATTTTGCCCGGCTGTAATGTTTGAAAGCTGTTCATCGGGAAGCATACTTACGCGAACACCTTCGTTTCCAAACATCCCTTCGGAAAGAACAAAGTAGAAAATAGTCTGATCTCCAGTACGTTCTATTTGGTTTAAGTTGCCGGAAAGTTGAATCATTTTTCCAACAAAGCGTTCATTGGCTTCAGACTCATTTTCTCTAAAAGTATTGAAGCAACTTTCGGCACTTAGGCTTTGTTCGGGTTCGAGTTGGGCATAATCGGGATGGGATTTATTAACAACAAAAACATAAACGAAGCCAGCAGCAGTTACACCAATAATAGCTAAAATTCCCAGTATTTTAATCCATTGTTTCATAGTGAAGAGTTTTTTAGGATTTAATGCTGCGAAAATAGTATTGCCGCTAAACTGTTGAAAACCTTTTTTATTCAACAGGAAAAATAAAGATCTGAATTGGAATTATTGCCCACTGAGCCAATCTCTGAAAAGCGGAGAACGGTCGGTGCTGCTGATTGTTTCGATGGGGCAGGAAGGTTTTAAAATCACTTTTATTCGCGATTTGCTGTAAGTGTGTAGTTTATCAATGGCTTCAAAGCTGATGATTGTTGCGCGATTGATTCTGAAAAATTGTTGTTTGTCGAGCTGCTCTTCCAATTGTTCAAGGCTGAATTCTATAGGATATCTGCTACCCGCTTTGAGCATGGCAAAAACGATTTTGTCTTCAATGTAAAAATAGGCTACTTCATGAGCTTCGAAAGTTTTAATCTGACTGCCCAATTTAACCATAAAACGCAGTGATTTTTTGGGTTTCTGCAAAGCTTCGAGGCTGGCCAACAATTGATTAAAATCTGGTGTTGCCTGTGTTTTGCGTTGTTTTTCAAATTTTTGAATGGCTTTTTGAAGTGCTTCTTTTTTAACGGGTTTAAGCAGATAATCAAGGCTGTTGAGCTCAAAAGCTTTGATAGCAAATTCATCGTAAGCAGTCATAAAAATCACAGGACAACTCACTGTAATTTGTCTGAAAATCTCAAAACTATTGCCATCGGCCAGTTGTATATCCAGTAAAATCAAATCAGGTTCGGGATTATTTTTCAGGTAATCAACACTTGATGCAATGCTATCGAATGTGTTGAGCCAGATTGCTTCTGGTGCAATTTCTGTTAACAACCGTTGATGCCGATTGGCTGTAGCTTGCTCGTCTTCAATTTGTAAAACTGTAAATGTTTGTGGTGTCCTCATTTGAAAATCAAAGGTAAGTAAATACAAAAATGTGTATCGTTTTTGTGCACCCGAATATGCTTGTTGGCGAAATTGAGATAGCGTTCTGCTATGTTTTTTATGCCCAATCCAGTTGATTTTTCGGTGTTTTGTTTGGGTTGTAAAGGATTGCAAAACACTAGTTCGTCAGCTTTTATGGATAACGAAATCTGTAACGGCATTGCTCGGCTGGCCTGATTATGTTTTAGTGCATTTTCGGCAAGCATC
>JAGYNM010000215.1 GCA_018399335.1 Bacteroidales bacterium
CGATCAGGCTGACCGTTTTGGTCGTGAAAAGCGGTAAATGAATCAGGCACACAACAAAATAAAAGTTTTTGCGAAAAAAAACCTCTGCCTGACAGGTCATTTCATTGCCAGTCAGTCAGGGAATATCAGGAAGCCGAAGCGCCAATCAGCCATTTATGAATATAGCTGTAGAGGATGTTTTTGGTAATTGGTTTGGCCATATAGTCGTTGCAGCCGGCACTCACTGCCTCACGGATAGAACTGGGATTGGCATAAGCGGTGAGCATGATTACGGGCAAAGCCGGAAATTTGCTTTTTATTTGTCTAGTGGCTTCAAAACCTGTAATTTCGGGCATCATGGCATCCATCAGCACCAGATCGAAATGATGTTTCCGGCACATATTAACAGCTTCTGCTCCGTTGCTGGCACGTAACATATTTATGCCCGTGGCTTTAAGCGCCACCTCAAAAAATCGGTAATTCTGCTCATTGTCTTCGGCAATGAGCAAGCTGTAGGAACTAAAATCAGGTGTTTCCATGATGCAATACTTCTATATGTTAATGAGGAAGTTATTCAGGTTTTGATTTGATTCTAAACCCATTTTTTTTCTGATCTGGTGCCGTTTCTGGTCAATGGTTGAAAGTGATAAAAACAAAAGCGAAGCAATTTCTTTGGATGGCAAATTCATTCTTAGCAAGGCGCATAATTGCAATTCGCTGCGGCTGATTTCCGGATTTATTTCAATAAGTTTTTCGTAAAAACCACTGTGCATCTGCAAAAATATTTGCTCAAATTCGGCCAGGGGATCGTGTGATGCCTCGCGGCATACTTCTTCAAGGGTATTTTCAAATTTTTCCTGATCTGTTTTTCGACCCAACTTATGCCGGAAAGGACCGAGTTTTTCTTTGATTGTATTCGTTAACTGGCTGAAATAAATCTGCTTAAGGGATTGATAGATCAATTCCTGATCTTGTACCTCCAGTTTAGCTTCAAGTGCTTGTTGTTCAGCTTCTTTGGCTGCGAGTTCCAGTGCGGCATTTTTGATTATCAGTGCATCTTCTTTTTGGCGCAACAGGGTGAGTTCGCGTTCTTTTTCACCAAGTCGTTTTTGCTGACGCAGCAGTTTGAAAACACCCAGTGAAATAATAATCAGTACGATGCTGATAAAAACGAGTACAAAAGTAAGTCTGATCAGGAAGTATTGTTCTTTGTACAAACCCAGCATGGTTTGTTTGTAGTTGTTCATTTCATGTTGCACAACGAGTTCTTTCATCATCAGTGATTGAAACAAGATATCATCCTGTGCCTTGTATGCCCGAAGCTGTTCCCTTGCTTGTGCTGCCTTTTCAGGCATTCCTTGCGCCTCATAGATATCAGCTTTAGCTTTGAGTGAAGTGCCAATAAAAACAGGACTATCTGCTTTTTGGGCATCTGCAAGGCATTGATCAGACCATCGCATTGCCGATTCAAAATCGTTGGTTTTAAGGGCTACCCATGCAAGGTTTGTCATGATAGCCAATGGAGGGTCTGAAAGATATTTGGTGCTGATTTGATAAGCTTCATTTAGCAGTGCTTTGGCAGCCGGGTAGTCACCTTGGTGCAGCAAAGCAGCTCCTTTAAGTGTAAGGGCGTCCACTTTGAGGCTATTGGCATTAATTTGTTGTGCAATTGTGAGGGTTTTTTCCGCATAATGCCAGCAGGAATCCAGATAAGCTTTTTGCTCATGATGCATAAATAACTCAAAATAAATGGCTGCCAGTCCGTTAAAGGTCTTGCCTTTCAGCTCCGGCAGTATCTCCAGGTTTTTGGATGCACGGTTTGTTTCCAGGAAATTAATCCCGTTGTGATAGTTTCCGGTTTGACGAAGCAAATTGGCCAGTTTGATTCGTGTTAGCATAACAGCCGGATGATTTCCGGCAGACTTAAAATATCCAAGTGAATCAAAAAGAAGTTTCAGCTGTTGATAGTTTTCATATTCCCGGGCTGTTTTTTCAAACTCGGGTGCA
>JAGYNM010000216.1 GCA_018399335.1 Bacteroidales bacterium
ATACTTGTTATGTTGAATTGATGCCTGAAAACAAAGATTCAATAGTAATCGGAACTATTCCGGCAGCTTTTGGGGTTCCGGCTTATGTGTTGTTTCCCGCTGGCATGGTATTGCTTTATCTGATCATCAGATTCTTTGGCAGAAAGCTTCCGGAAGCCATTGCCGATTAAGATTACCAGGCTTGCAGCAACTGACTGAGTAAGGTGATGGTGAAAATCGTGATCATCAACCAGCCAATAAGTCCTTCAATAACGGTAAGATACATGGGTGCACGATTTTCCGGGGTTTTGCCAAATCCCATAGCCAAAAACATATTCAGGCTGAGCATAAAGCTGTTGAGAAATTTGATGAGGAGCACCATAGCGAAATAGATAAACAAGCTCAAAGCGGTGACTGTTCCCACCACCGCTTTACGAGAACTACTTAGCTGATTCCATTTACCGTGCATCAATTCAATTTTGGAATAAACAAACCAAATCAGCTGCTGACGGGCGTTCCAGAAAAAATAAAGCGGAAACCCAAGTCCGCGCACCAAAAGTGGTATCTCCGAACGATTTTTGAGATAATGGGTTTTGATGGCTTCAAATTGCTCTTTTTCCTCTTCTATATCATTGCTATACAATTCTTTCAAACTTTTCTCAGTCATAAAATACTCCGAAAGCAACATATATTGCCTTACGAAATAATTGAAGTTTATGCCATCCCAGTCAGAATAGCTGATCATATAGAAAAATGCAAAGATCAAAATGGTATAAAGCGCTATTTGAAGTGATTTGGCCGGATTGGTAGCATAATCAGAAAAGAAGCTGAGAAAGCGATTCAAATGATAACCAATAAATAGGTTTAAGGAAGGCTCAAGGTCGTATTTGAATTTTTGATAGCGCGTTTCAATGTCTTTGATTTCGATGTAGGACTCGTTGATTGATTGCCGGTCTGCCCGGGCCTGATACATCCCGTTTATTTTGTTGTAGCAGCTCATCAATTCATTGTAATGCAGTGTGCTGCCAAATTGTTGTGTTGTTTTTGCCTGATAAATTTCTGGCCTGCCACTGCCTTTTTCAAGCAACAGACTGAGTTTTTCTCCTGCGATATTATGCCAGGGCAGATTGGTGTTTTCGGCCGGAAAGTCGAAATTTTGAACGGCAACGAAATCGCTGATCGTTAAGGAGTCGCCGAGCAATGACTTTTCAATATTCAAATCTGTGAGGTTAAGTCCAAAGCCATTGATCCTGAACAAACTAAGTTTGCTGATTTCGGCGGATGAGAAGTTGATGCTAAATAAATTATCCGATGCCGTAAATTCAAAAGTTAAGTCACTAAGGTTGATTAAACCAAAACTATGATCAGAAAAATCGAGTTGGGCATGAAGCCTTTCTTCATCCAGACTGGCTAAAACCAGACTATCGGCTTCGAAACGACAATTTTCCAGCTTTACAAAATCCGCATCCTGATTCAGATCCAGTTTGTTTCCAAAATTTGAACCGCTAAACTGAATGCTGCCAAGTGTTTCCTCTCCAATGAATTCGAGGATTCCGTCAAAGCTACAATTTTCAAAGCGTACCGGATAACTGCCATCAGTTGTGCAATTTTCGAACACAAGATCATTGTCGCTGCTCAAATTAATCCCATTCAACCGCAGGAAATTCCAGTCTTTGAAAACCAGTTTCTGATTCATTCCCAGCTTGAATTGTACATTGTATAGATACAACGAAACTGCCTGATCATGAGGCGATTCAATTACAAATTCCTTGTAAAATAATTTGTCAACAAGAAATTTTTCATCGCCCGGCTGACTCGTTATAATAACATCCTGCACAAAAATATCGCTGTCCATTTGGTTGATGAGCGTCACTAATTCCTGCACGGAGATTTCAGTTGTTGCAGCTTCAACGATCTCTTCCTCTTCTTCTTCAAAATCCTGCGCTTGTAAAGCTGCTGTTTGCAGACCAATAAGAAATAGCAACAGCAAATATTTGAA
>JAGYNM010000217.1 GCA_018399335.1 Bacteroidales bacterium
GCTGAAAATCTGCACGGACTGGAAATTGACCCCCGTTGTACGCAAATTGCCGCTTTTAACCTGGCCTTAACCGCCTGGAAATTTTGCGGACACTACAAAGAACTGCCCGAAATGAACCTGGCATGTAGCGGCATAGCACCCAAAGGAAAAATGGAAGACTGGGTGAAACTGGTAAGTAAAGTGGAAAACGAAAACGACCGTTACCGTATGGAAAACGGAATGCGTGCGTTGTACGAACATTTTCAACTGGCGCCCGAACTGGGCAGTTTGCTCGACCCCACCACTATAGAAGCCGACCTGCGTACCGCCAGCTTTGAACAGTTGCAGCCCATACTGCAAAAAGCGCTTGAAAACGAAAGCAGTACAGAATTAGTGGAACGTGGTGTGATGGCTGCCGGGATTGCCAAAGCAGGAACTATACTTGCTAATCGTTTTACTTTAGTTTTAACAAATGTTCCTTTTCTCGGGCTTAAAAAAATGGAAGAACCCTTAAGTGTCTTTTGCGAGACAAACTATTCACTATCAAAACATGATTTAGCTTCAGTTTTTATTGAGAGATGTTTAAAACTTGCTAAAATAAATCAAACAACATGTTTTGTTTGCCCTCAAAGTATAACATTTTTGGGCACTTTTAAATCTTTACGAAAGTATTTGATAAAAAATAAAACACTTGATTTTATTTGTAAGTTGGGCACCAAAAGTTTTAGAGCACCAATGTATGATTTTACTGTTTTACTATGGTCAATTACTTCAAAAAAGTCTTCCATAGATCAATTTCTTCCTATTATCGATCTTTCTAATTTTAACTCTGCAGAAGAAAAGGAAAAGAATATTATTATTTCACCTATTCTACAAATTAATCAGCTTAGAATAATGAAAAATCCAGATTATAGGGTAATAAATGAAGATTTTGATGATAATATTGAGTTACTTGGAAAGTATGCCATTTCACCCCGTGGTGTTGTGAATGGAGATATAGGAAAATGGACAAGGATACACTATGAGATTCAGTTTCCACGTAAAGGGTGGAAATATCTTCATAATGCGGTTGTCAATAATACCTTATTTGCAGGTTGTCAAAACATCATTAACTGGACAACTAATGGAAAAGGAATGCTTAGACCTGGACTTGGCAATTTAGCATATAATAGGAAAGGGGTTTCAGTTAGCAGAATGGCTGCACTACCTGCTACTTTATATCTTGGTAAATTGTATGATCAAAATACTTCTGTTTTGGTTCCAAATGATGAATCTTTAATACCTATCATCTGGGCTTTTGCCTCCTCTCCTAAATTTAATGAGCTTGTAAGAAAAATTGACCAAAAGGTAGGAGTAACTCCAGCAACTTTATTAAAAATTCCTTTTGACCTTGAATACTGGCAGAAAATCGCTGCCAAAAAATACCCCAAAGGTTTGCCTAAACCATACAGCGACGACCCTACCCAATGGTTGTTTCACGGGCATCCGATAAAAGCCGAAAACCCGTTACATGTGGCAGTAGCCCGTTTGCTGGGTTACCGATGGCCTGCCGAAAGCGATACTGAAATGGAGCTGGCCGACGAAGCCCTTGAGCTGATTGCTGCCGTAAAACAACACGACCACCACACCGACGATGACGGCATTTTGTGTATTCCCCCGGTGAACATTGAAACTGCCGGAGCTGACCGCCTGCGCGATTACCTGCAGGAGGTTTTTGGCAGCGAATGGAATACCCACACCCAACAACAACTGCTGGATAAAGAAGGGGCAAAGTCCATCAACCTGGAAGCCTGGCTGCGCGATGAGTTTTTTGCCCAGCATTGCAAGGTGTTCAAAAACCGGCCGTTCATCTGGCACATCTGGGATGGGCGTAAAGATGGTTTTTCGGCGCTGGTCAATTACCACCAGTTGGATAAGGAAAACCTTTCAAAATTCATTTATACCTACCTGAACGACTGGATTCGAATGTGTGACGCTAAAAAGAAA
>JAGYNM010000218.1 GCA_018399335.1 Bacteroidales bacterium
GGTGTCAGGTTTTTGGGCTAATTCAAACAATTGGGATTTCACATCATCCGATTCAAAAAAACCACTAAAACTGCCTGCTGCACTGATCTTATCAGGATAATTAGCCAGAAGGTAATTCACCAGCCAGGCCGTTCTGGAATGGCCTGCTATCATCAAGAAACTGACAGGTGCAATTTCCCGTTCAATTGCAGGTATCAATTCATTAAAAATAAGCCGAGCAGTGCTTTCCAGACCACTTAAACTATCCCTGAGAATCTCGGTATCAGTATATTGCAACCGCTTCTCAGGATCAAATGGCAATCCTGCCACAATAATTTCGGGAATTTGCGCGCCAACACCAGTAAGCAAATTTATTCCTGCCAAATGATAATCGAAATTAGTTCTGTTTTGCTGATCAAAAAGAATAAGCAGTGGATAAGAGCGATTGTCATCCGCAAAATGCCATGAATCCGGTATGGCAACCTCGCATGTAATGCTGTCCTTCCAACTCTCTGAATAGATTTGAATCTTTTGAGTGCCATAAACTTGGATGGATTCCTGAGCAGATAATGCAATGGAGAGAAGCATTATATAAAATACTATGTTGAGTTTTTTCATCTTTTAAATTTTAAGGAAAACGAAAATACAATAAGTTTTTATTGGGCATAAAAAAAAAGCAGTCATATAAAACGACTGCCTTTTTAACATTGTCAATTACTGACTTTATTTGAGATCAAAGCGATCCAGATTCATCACTTTGTTCCATGCTGCAACAAAATCCTGTACGAATTTTTCCTGACCATCAGCACAGGCATAAACCTCTGCAAGTGCACGCAATTCGGAGTTTGAACCAAAGAGCAGGTCAACGCGTGTGCCTGTCCATTTCACTTTGCCAGATTTACGATCTGTTCCTTCGAAGGCTTCTCTGTTTTCTGAAACAGCTTTCCATGAAGTTCTCATATCCAATAAATTAACAAAGAAATCATTGGATAAAACTTCAGGTTTTTCTGTAAACACCCCATGTTTTGAACCATCCCAGTTGGCATTTAAAACACGCAAGCCACCAACCAAAACAGTAAGCTCGGGAGGTGTGAGTGTTAGCAATTGAGCTCTGTCGATCAGCATTTCTTCTGCAGAACTCATATAATTAGTTTTGATATAGTTACGGAATCCGTCTGCCAAAGGCTCGAGATAGCTGAATGATTCTACATCCGTTTGCTCTTGTGAGGCATCAGTGCGACCGGGAGTAAAAGGAACTTCCAGCTCGAAGCCGGCAGCTTTCGCTGCTTTTTCAATTCCAACACAACCTCCAAGTACGATTAGGTCGGCAATAGAAACCTGTTTTTCACCTGATTTACTATTGAAATCTTTTTGAATGCTTTCGAGCGCTTTCAAAACTTTTGCCAGCTGAGCAGGATTATTCACTTCCCAATCTTTTTGCGGTGCAAGACGAATTCTCGCGCCATTGGCACCACCGCGCTTGTCGGAGTCGCGATAATTGGAAGCGGAAGCCCAAGCCACAGAAACCAATTCTGAAACCGAAAGATTGGTTTCATCGATTTTAGCTTTTAAGGCTTTAACATCAGCCTCATCAATTAATTTGTAAGTAACAGCCGGAATTGGATCCTGCCATAGTAAATCTTCCTGCGGAACTTCTGGTCCGAGATAACGGGATTTTGGTCCCATATCACGATGAGTCAACTTAAACCATGCGCGGGCAAAAGCATCCTCAAATTCTGAAGGATTTTCTAAAAATCTCCTTGAAATTTTCTCATATGCCGGGTCAAACCTTAATGAAAGGTCAGTAGTCAACATAAAAGGTTGATTTCTTTTGCCAGGAATATGCGCATCAGGCACGCTATTGGCGCCAGCTTGTCCCCGAGGTTTCCATTGAT
>JAGYNM010000219.1 GCA_018399335.1 Bacteroidales bacterium
CAAAGCCAAATCATCCAGGCCAGGAGCTTGTGCTTCAGTTATTTCCATCAGATCAAAATCCAGATGCTCCTCAAAACGATACAATTCATCAACAGGCTCCTGCTCGTGAAGAAAAAAGAAAAAGTCGCACGATTGGCAGCGGATAAGATCTGGAAATTCCGGCAGCATGGGAGCAATGCGTTTGCCATCAGAAAAATAGCGGGCACCAAAGGTATTTCCGCTCATCAAACTTTCGTTCGCAACTTTTTGTCCACATTTCGGACAAGCATAAATTAAGGTTGGTCCTGGCAGCATATTAAAGTATTTTATTTTCTAAACGAGTTGTTTTACTAGCTGTTTATCAGTATATTACATTATCAATAACTTGAAATATTTAATCTTTAGAAGCAGCAAATTGCCTGCCATAAACATCTGCTTTCATGATAGCATCATACACTTTTTCAGCTGTGATGTCATTTCCTTCGTGATGAATAGTAGAACCTTCCTCAGTGGATTTTCGGGCAACTATCATCAATTTTCCCCTACTCACTTCATCAATTCCAATATCCGCCAACCTTATAGGAAGGCCAACCGAATGACAAAATGCTACAACTTCTCTGATTTCCTCTTCAGAGGCATTAATCAGCTGCAATCCAGCCTGTAAGCCGAAAGCAACCTTTTCGCCATGATAATAGGCATGAGTTTCAGGCAAAGCCGTAAATCCATTGTGTATCGCATGCGCAGAAGCAATTCCGCCGCTTTCAAAGCCAATTCCACTCAGTAAAATATTTGCCTCCGTAATATAACTCAAGGCCGGACTGATCAGGTTAGCCTCATTATCAACTTTTGCCTGAACACCATATTTCAATAACACATCATAGCAAAGCTGTGCAAGATTTTGACCAGCCAGCGTGCTAAATCCGCCACACTCATTTTGTGCAGCATTTGCAGTACACGAGCGCGCTTCGAACCAAGTTGCAAGGGCATCGCCAATTCCTGCGACTAAAAACCTTACTGGTGCTTTTGCAATGATATCCATATCAACTAAAACCACAGAAGGATTCAGGCGCTGATAATGCACTTTTTCGAACGCTCCTTCTGTTGTGTAAGTCACTGCACAGCCGCTGCAAGGTGCGTCTGTTGAAGCAATTGTAGGCACAATTATTACAGGCAATCCGATTCGATCGGCTGCAATTTTGGCTGTATCAATCGTTTTCCCACCTCCCATTCCTATCACGACATCTGCTTTTTCTATTCGAATACGATTCATAAAATCAGATAATGCCAGCTCACTGCATTCACCGCCAAATGTTTCAACAACAAACTGTTGCGATAGCGGTGAGTGAAAAAAGCTCTCAGGTAAAAATTTTCTTGCCGATGGAGAAGCCAAAATAATTGCTTTGTGACCAAATCGATTGATCAGGTGTTCAAGATTCAGGATAGTCCCGCTGCCCTGAATGTACTTTCCGGGAAAACATGCTATGTTGTTCATATGTTGGTAATTGGCTAAAACCTAAGCCTTAGGCTTTATTGTATTATAAGTTTAATGCAAAACTTTCTAAAAAATTATACGCTTCCAAATTTACGGAAGAAAACAAGTAATTGCAATTAAACTTTAAAATATTCAAACAATAATAGTCATGAACCTATAGCCAACTATCAAATGAAATAGCATCCTCAAAAAACATATCTGACACGTCTAACTTGGATACCATATCGCGCAGATAACCAGAAAATGGAACTAAAGCTAACTATTCAGCCATTTCTTAAACGCAGTTGAACGATCGATACTCACGATGGTTTCAAACTCATCATCGGCTTTGGGCTTGAGTTCCAGTTTAACACGCCCACGTGAATAGGAAACCATGCTATTA
>JAGYNM010000022.1 GCA_018399335.1 Bacteroidales bacterium
TACAAACCTGGTAACCTATGATGCACCTTTGGTGATGCCCGTATGTCGGGTTTTATGGTAAACCAGCTGGTTTGCGGAAGTCTTCAGGCTATGGGCGTAAACGTGATCGACATCGGTCTGAGTACCACACCTACCGTAGAAATTGCTGTTCCTGCACTGCAGGCAGATGGTGGTATCATCCTCACGGCTAGTCACAATCCCGCACAGTGGAATGCGCTTAAGCTGCTGAATAGCAAAGGCGAGTTTATTTCAGGTGCAGAAGGTGAATGGCTGCTGGAAAAGGCCGACAGGGAAGACTTTGATTTTGCATCCATTGATCAGATTGGAACATACGAAAAGCAAGAGGGCTGGATCGATAAGCATATCGAGATGGTTTGCGCACTGCCTATGGTCGATCGTGAAGCCATCAGCAAAGCTGGTTTCAGGGTGGCTGTTGATGCGGTGAATTCAACCGGCGGATTGGCTATTCCAGCCCTGCTCAAAGCCCTTGGTGTGGAAGTCGTTTATCCGCTTTACTGCGAGCCCAACGGAAGGTTTCCGCATAATCCGGAGCCTTTGGCCGAACACCTTGCCGAAATCTCTGCGCTGGTGCGCAAGGAGAAGGCTTCGCTGGGTTTTGTTGTCGATCCGGATGTGGACAGACTGGCTATTGTGGATGAAAACGGACAGATGTTTGGCGAAGAATATACCCTTGTGGCGGTTGCTGATTATTTATTGCAGCATCAGAGCGGGAGTACGGTGAGTAACCTGTCGTCGTCGCGGGCGCTGCGCGATGTTGCCCAAAAGCATGGAGGCAGCTATGCAGCATCGGCAGTTGGCGAGGTAAATGTGGTGGAACTGATGAAAGCAACGCATGCCCTGATTGGTGGCGAAGGCAATGGCGGAGTGATTTATCCCGAGCTGCATTACGGGCGCGATGCCCTGGTTGGGGTAGCATTATTCCTAACGCATCTGGCCAAAACAGGCATGAGCTGTGCCGAATTGCGCGCGACTTATCCGGTTTATCATATGTCGAAAAACAAATTGCAGCTGGATGCCAGTACCAATGTTGATGCCCTGCTGAAAAGACTTGCCAGTCATTATGCCGACGAAGAGCTTAGCACCATCGACGGGCTGAAGATCGATTTTGAACATGGATGGGTGCACTTGCGTAAATCCAATACCGAACCCATCATCAGGATTTATTCAGAAGCCGAAACAGCCGAACAGGCCGATGCGCTGGCACAGCGAATGATCGATGTGGCACAGCAAATGATGGGATAAGTAAAGTAGCATAGTGTTTCTCAGGATTATTGTTATATTCGCACAACGAAAAATCCAATCGCATGGCAAAATCTAAATCAGCCAAAAGGCGACGCAGAAAGTTTAAAACGATAACGTTTAAACTTACCGAAGGCCAGTATAAGTCGCTGTCGAACTATTGCAAGGCCCGCAAAACCACACCCATCAAGCTGATCAAGCGTAATATAGGACGTTTCATCACGGCCTATACGTATGATGTGCCACCCAATTTTTATGTGACAGAGAATCAGCTGGAGCTGTTTCGTGAGGAATAGGTTTTACAGCTGAAAGGCTGTCCTGTTAAGGATGGAACGGCTCAGGGTTACCTCGTCAGCATATTCCAGTGCATCTCCAATGGCAATGCCTTTTGAAATGGTCGTTACCTTTCCTTTAAAATCGTGAAGTTGTTTAAAGATATAATAGTTTGTGGTGTCGCCTTCGATAGTGGCTGGCAGGGCGAGGATGATTTCGTTGAAATGCTCCTCGTGTGTGCGCCTTATCAGGCTGTCGATATGCAGGTCGGTAGGACTGATGCCTTCGACCGGACTGATCACACCACCGAGCACATGATACAAACCATTAAAAGTAGCAGTGCGTTCGATGGCCAGCACATCGCGCAGATCGGCCACTACACACAGGCTGTTTTCGTCGCGGCGCGGGTTGGAACAAATGGCACAAACGGGCGTGTCGCTGATGTTGTGACAGCGTTCGCAGAGCAGGATACGGCTGCGCATCTGGGTGAGGGAATGCGCCAGCGCATCGGCACGGGTGGCGTCTTCGCGCAAAAGATGTAAAGCCAGCCTGAGCGCAGTTTTCTTTCCGATGCCGGGCAAACGCGACAGCTCATTCACAGCATTTTCGAGGAGGATAGAAGAATATTCTGACACAGATAAGCTTTTTGGCAAAAATACGTTATTTAAATCAAGCATTACAAAGCAATACCATGATGAATTTTAAAAGCTGTTTACCGCTTTCTTTTTGGAGTAAAATATTGGTGATAGTCTGCATCGGCTGGCTGATACCGCAAATGGCACATGCGCAGGAAACACTCAACCAGATGGATGACAATGGCCGAAAAACAGGAATCTGGAAAGGCTACCATGCTGATGGCAGTCTGCGCTACGAAGGACGCTTTGCAAACGACAGGCCTCAGGGCGTTTTTAGCTATTATGACGAAGCCGGGAGAATCAAGGCTACCAATCGTTTTGACCCTGCTGGCCGAAAAGCCTATCATCAGGCCTTTGATTCAACGGGCTTCAAGCTGGCTGAAGGGGTTTATCTGAATCAGAAAAAAGACAGTATCTGGACTTATTACAGTCCCCAAGACAGCGCTGTGATTGCCCGTGAAACTTACCAAAATGACATCAAACACGGCCTTTCGGTGACCTATTATCCACAAAACGGCCAGCCTGCTGAAGAGCTGCATTACGAAAATGGAAAGCTAAATGGTCCCTGGATAAAATATTTTGAGGATGGTACCCTGATGACGCAGGGTTTTTATGAGCATAACAAGCTTCATGGTCCGTACACCACCTATCATCCCAATGGACGAATCTAAACCAAGGACAGTATAAGCTATTATCAGCATAGCGTTGGGACTTTGAGTGAAGACGGCAATTTGATCAATACAGGAAGTAATCAGTTGAAAGAGTGAGGGGAGGGGAGAAGGTCTGAATGTCGAAGGTCTGAATGTCGAAGGTCTGAAAGTCGAAGGTCAGACATGTGTCTTGTGCAATCGTTGGTTTTGTGTAAAAACGAGCCAACGCCCTGCTTAGCGGGGCTAACGCCAAAAGCTGATTTATGGGTTTGTTTTTAAGTTTTTAATTGTACGATCTTTGCCTAACAAAACAATAGTTTATGTTATAAATCAGATAATTCAGACTGATGTAACTACTTTTGAAACCATAAATAGCTTTAAAAATGACAAGACCAAGCGTTAGATTTGTTGCATCGAAGTAAAAATAAGCCCCTTACAGCCACATAAAATATAGTTGCATCGGCCATCGGTTTGGTGGGTAAAATGCCCAGCGGACCTGGCGTAATAGACGATAAGCTGATCATGAGATTGCCAGCATAATTCGCCCTCTGTTGCGAACTTTCTGCTGAAGCGAAACGCGGGCCGATGATATCATAGCGCATCACCGAAGGGTTCAAGCTACTACAATTCAAATTGTTGACCGTTCAACTGGATCAATACCAAAGCAGGGACAGGCTTTATAGGGTGCGAAACAGGTACCGTTAATTCATGTGATTGATCACAATTCAATGAAGGAAGCCATTGAGGTTACCTGCATTGTTGATGCCATTTTGCTCGATAGCGGAAACTACAAATTTAAAGGTAAAGCAACTTGGCGGTACAGGCCGGAACACACAACTGGGATTTGGTGGGGATGGAAAATCCTTTATTCCGCTTTTCTTGCAGGTGGCATAAACAAGTGAATAACGAAACAAAGGCCATCACTATACTGTCTTCCGGGTGACATGTAGCAGCGTCAGGACAAACGGTCAACAGTAAAACCAAGCGCGGCGTTTTTCAGTGAGCTTGACTAAGGCAATAATTTTCCAGCAAGCATTCAATAACCCCTTAAAGGCCATGACAAAGTTTAAAATGTATTTTTTGCCAGTGATATTCCTTTGTTGCTTTCATCCTGCAATCAATGCGCGGGAAGCAGAGGCGATCAGACTAAAAGAACAAAACAGAGTCCCTGGATTCATTGCTCAACAGAAGTAGAAAAAGTGCTGGGCACTCGACTCCTGATCAGCAGAAAGCGAGAAAGTCATAGCTCGATTCCTGATCAATAATTCAGCCTCAAAAATTGATTCCGTTTTGGGAAAAAATGAAACTCCTGGAGAGGGCTGCTAAATTAAGCAGGAGATTGGGGAAGGGGTCTGTAGTTTATCGATGGTTGTGATTGTTCTTATTGTTTATCCTTTGTTTATATCAATAAAAAACTAACGAAAATGAAGTCTTAAGTGGTGGAACAGGCGATAGCCAATCTTCGCCACGCGAAAGATTCGCGCGGGAATATGTTTTCTGGTTGTTTTTTCATAGTTGTCATTTTTTACTATCAGCAAAAACAAGCAAAAACGTTGGTTTTTGTCAACACGGGGAGCTAAACTAAGCTAAAACCAATGCTTCATTCAGCCAACAAGTAAAGCTAACAGATTTTGTAAAAATATATTCGACGAAGTCACAGACTTCGCCGGGCGTGCACCTCTTCTTGCAAAGACAGACCTCTTGTGCAAAAGGCTCAGACGCCTTATGCAAGGGCTCGAACATCTCAAGGATATGGACTCAGGAATTAACTCAATGTGGAGTTGAATAAGTTATGAGAAATGTTTTTGAATCAGGTGGGTTATGGATTTATTGTTGTTTTTTGCCCTCACCCCACAATTCTTGGGGCTCTATCCCGGTGATATTTGAAGTGATGGTTTGGTTTGGCTTGAAAGCGCAACCACGACATTTCAGTCGGGACAGGCTCTTCAGGGTTGATTTTATAATTTGAAATTGCTTTGTGTTTGCTAAGATAGCGCAACCCAGAAAGGGTTGCTGCTATTGCAGTAAACGTATTTCAAAAAGATATTTCAACCCCGACAGGGTTGCGCTATACCTAAACTGATTGTAATTCCTGGAAAATTAATGGTCTGCTTAAGCCAAAACGAGCCAACGCTAACGCCAACAGCCAAAAGCTTCTTCAATGTTACGTTTCAGAAGAAACAGACGAAAACGTTGGTTTATTTGTATAAACAAGCCAACGCTTACGCCCCCGCTTAGCGGGGCCAACGCCAAATCAAAATCCAACCGCTCCTTAAAAAATTCCTATGCTTATTTCGATGGCGCTTTCGTTGAGGGCAGGATTATATCCTAGTTTTACATCTACAGGAAAGCTAACTAAGGCTGATTCAACTTTTTTACTGACCATAAGGCCTATCTGAACGATTCCTGAAGCTTTGTCTCCGGTATAAAGTCCGGAAGCAGCATCGGCAGCCAGTGCAGTGCCAATTGCCATAAACGGTTCAATTTTAGTGTTGTGCAGACTAAAACTATAGCCGGCTTCCAAATAGGTCGAATAGCGGGCATCACCCGAGGCAAGGCGGTCGTTGCCATATAAAATCGTAGCAGCTTTGATATTTAGGGGGAATGATTCGCCAAAATGATAACCTACCGAAAGGTCCACTAAATGAATGGTCTCCTCTTTGTCATAGTTTAAAAATTCCGGGTTTTCCTGTCCCGAAAAATTGAAGATATCAAGCAAGGTGATGTTAAAGCCTCCCGTTTCGTAGCTAATGATATGACTTACTTCGCGATAGCTGCCATTTACTGACATGCCTCCCCAGACATAAGCCGAAAAACCACCTTTGTAATATCCTATTGTAGGGGCTGTTACCAGACCGTCGCTTACGCGCAGACCCCGCCAGTAGTGCATGTTTTTAACGCTTAAACCAACGTCAAATTTGCCTTCGCTCTGTGCTTTTATCAGTTGTGTACTGCCAATCAAAAGGAGAATGGCCAGAAGTATTTTTTTCATAATAAGTTAGTTTTAGGTGATATTGAGTATAGCAAGGTAAAGCAGTGCAGCCACTACGGCACCAACCAAAGGGCCTGCAACAGGTATCCAAGAATATGTCCATCCGCTGTCGCGTTTTGCTTTGATGGGCAGTAAATAATGGGCAATACGAGGGCCGAGATCGCGTGCCGGATTGATGGCATAACCGGTTACGCCACCCAGCGACATACCGATAGCCACAACCAGCAGTGCCACAGGCAGCGCACCTATTGATCCCAATCCAATTTTTGCTTCAGCCAGAGTGGAAGCCTCAAAACTTGGGTTGCTAAAGTGCAGGATAACAAAGATCAGCACAAAAGTGCCAATCACCTCTGCTACAAAATTATTAAAGCGATGGCTGATGGCAGGCATGGTCGAAAACACGGCCAGCTTTGCTTCTTTGTCCTCGGTAATATCAAAGTGGGAACGAAAGAAGATATAAACTAAAACAGCGCCGGCAAAAGCACCTGCCAGCTGTGCCAGAATATAGGGTATCACCTCCGACCACGGAAACAAAGCTGCCGTGGCTAAACCAATTGTTACAGCAGGGTTTATATGAGCTCCCGAATGCGGTCCGGCAACAATCACGGCAATAAATACAGCCAATCCCCAGCCAAAAGTTATATTTACCCAGCCTGCACCATTACTTTTTGTTTGCTTCAGGATGGAATTGGCTACCACGCCTCCTCCCATCAGAATGAGGATAGCTGTGCCAATAAATTCATAGAGTAATGCTTTTTCCATTTTGTAAGGTTTTTAGGTTTCCTATTCGTTTTTAATCCATGACTTTGCGCGGAGCACTGCATCCTGCCATTTTGTTTTTTTAGCTGCAACGGCAGCGTCATCCATTTGTTTGTCGAAACTGCGGTCGAGTTGCCATTGCTGTTTTATTTCATCCAAATCATTCCAATAGCCAACAGCAAGTCCGGCCAGATAAGCAGCTCCCATTGCGGTTGTTTCAATAACCTGAGGTCTTACAACAGGAATTCCAAGCAGGTCGGCTTGTATCTGCATCAGCAGGTTATTGGCCGAAGCACCACCGTCCACACGCAATTCTTTTATCGGAATATTGGCATCTTTTACCATTACCTCCAGCACATCCATGGTCTGAAGTGCGATGCCATCCAATGCTGCACGTGCAATATGTGCTCTTGTAGTTCCCCTGTTCAGGCCAATCATCATGCCGCGTGCGTATTGATCCCAATGGGGAGCTCCCATGCCTGTGAAAGAGGGTACGAAAAATAACTCACCACTGTCGTTTACCTTTAAAGCCAGCTCTTCTATTTCGGGCGATGTTTTGATGATTCCCAGTCCGTCTCTAAGCCACTGAACAGTCGCACCACCCATAAAAATACTGCCTTCGAGGGCGTAAGTGGTTTGTCCATTGATTTGCCATGCAATTGTGGTGAGCAGGTTGTTTTTGGAAATAAAGGGCTTCTGTCCTGTGTTCATCAGCATGAAGCAGCCAGTGCCATAGGTGTTTTTTACCATGCCTTCGTCAGTGCACATCTGTCCGAATAAGGCAGCTTGCTGATCGCCTGCAATGCCTGCTATTGGTACTTTTGATGCAAAAATTGTAGTGTTGGTATGATCATAAATCTCGCTGCTCGAGGCCACATCTGGCATCATTGAGCGGGGGATATCCATCAGCTCAAGCAGTTCGTTGTCCCAGGCAAGTTCATTGATGTTGTATAGCATGGTGCGGCTGGCATTGGTAACATCGGTAACGTGACGCCTGCCTTGTGTAAGTTTCCAAATCAGCCATGAATCGATGGTGCCAAAGGCGAGCTGTCCTTTTCTTGCTTTTTCGCGTGCGCCTTCAACATGGTTGAGAATCCAGTTGATTTTTGTGCCACTGAAATAGGCGTCGATGACCAGACCTGTTTTTGCTTTAATTGTGTCAGCCAGGCCTTTTGCTTTTAAGGTGTCGCAATAATTAGCTGTTCTGCGATCCTGCCATACGATGGCATTGTAAATTGGTTCGCCTGTTTTGCGGTCCCACACAACCGTAGTTTCGCGCTGATTGGTAATTCCGATGCCGGCAATCTGCTTCCCGTTGATTCCCAATGAGGTGATAGCTTCGACAGCAACAGCAGCCTGCGACGACCAGATTTCATGCGGATCGTGTTCTACCCAGCCTGGCTGTGGAAAAATTTGTTTGAATTCCTTTTGAGCAACGGCACGTATGTTTCCGCTGTGGTCAAAAATTAATGCTCTTGAGCTGGTGGTTCCCTGATCAAAAGCGAGGATGTAATGTTCCATTGATGTTATTTTATTAGTTTACAAAAGTGAAGTTTATCTGTCTTAGTTAAGGAAATATTGTTGTGCTACCGACTCATATTCCTGCACTTGCTGTTTTTCCCATTGCTCTTCTTTGTTTAATTCAATGGCCAGTATATGGGCTACCTGAGGAGCAATACGAATTGATTCGCGGGCATCGAGCAATAAGCAGCGCGTGCGTCGTGATAAAACATCTTCCACCGTACGTGCCATTTCGAAACGTGCTGCCCACACAACCTGCGCTTTGTAGAGTGGAAAAGAATCGCTGATCAAGCCTTCAAAAGCTTTGTTTTCTTTTGCCAGCGCAAGCATAGGTGCTCTGTCGCTGCCATAAACGTATAAAGGATCGCTGCGATCGACATCTTTTTGATAGCCATGCAGCTTTAGTTTTTTGGTGAGCGAAGCTTTTTTTGGCCACGATTTTGTTTGTTCTATTTTCTCCATCATATCTTCTGCCATTCGTCTGAAAGTGGTCCATTTGCCACCTACCATGGTGAATAAGTGACTGGGTGATACAATAATTTTGTGGCTTCTTGAAATTTCGCGGGTTTTCTTGCCTTCACCTTTTGGGGCCGCCAAAGGCCGTAAACCGGCAAAAATACTGCGAACATCCGAACGTTTTGGGGCTTTTTCCATGTATTTGGCCATGGTGTTAAGGATAAATGAAATTTCATCCTCTAGTGCAACAGGCTCCAGCGATGCGCTTTCGATAGGTGTGTCGGTGGTGCCTACTACAACTTTATTGTGCCATGGCACAGCGAAAAGCACCCTGCCATCATCTGTTTTGGGTATCATCAGCGCGTCGTCGCCCGGAAGAAAGCTCTTGTCGAGAACGATATGCACGCCCTGGCTGGGTTTGATCATGCCGGGCATTTCGGGGCGATCCATCTGCATGATTTTATCTGCGAATACGCCGGTTGCATTTACGATGGCTTTTGCTTTAATATGAAGATTGATATTGTTCTCCAGGTCGGTGATATCAGCTCCGTCAACAAAGCCGTTTTGGTTCTTGGTAAGTTGTGTAACTTTGGCATAGTTGAGCAAATGTGCTCCCAGCTCAGCTGCAGTTTGGAGCACATTAATGGCAAGACGCGAATCGTCGAACTGACCATCATGATAAAGAATGCCCGCCGAAATTTTCTTGCCTTTCAGTGTACTGATCCTTTTTAAGGTATTTTTTTTCGAAATGCGTAACGACCTGCCGAGGCTGTATTTGCCGGCAAGCAAATCGTAAAACGTAAGGCCAGCGGTATAAAGCAATTCATCGTACAAGCCAAAAGCCGGAATAATAAAAGATTGGTTTTTAACCAGATGAGGTGCATTATGCAACAAACGGCCACGCTCTGTGCAGGCTTCACGCACCAGTGCAAGGTCGCCCTGAGCCATATACCTTACGCCACCATGCACCAACTTGGTGCTTTTGCTGGATGTTGATTTGGTAAAATCAGCCTGCTCGACTAACAGGGTGCTGTAGCCTTTGCTGGCTGCTTCTAAAGCTATTCCAATTCCAGTAGCGCCTCCGCCGATGATGAGCACATCATAGGCATTGTTTTGTTTTTTTATCTGCCGAAGCATTTCGTCTCTTTTCATTTTATTTTCGTTTAATTTCAAATACGAAAGCAAAAATACAAATAACGAAAGCAAAAAAGCAAATAAAAATAACATAAAATTAAAAATAATTTATTAAAACCTGTTTATGAGTTAGTTATAATCTTATTTTTTTTATGTTTTTAATCTGGTGAAGTTTCGTAAAAAGAAAATTTGTATTAATTTTGTAAAAAAAGAGTAGCTATGGCACAGAGTATGGCCGAAAGGCATCAGCAAATTCTGGAAATATTGCAGGAAAAGAAATTTCTGAGTGTTGCCAAGCTTGGCGAAAAAACCGGCACTTCGTTGGTAACAATTCGAAAAGACCTGAGCATGCTTGAGGAAAAGGGTTTGGTGTATCGTTCGCACGGAAGTGCAGGCTTACAAAACCCCTATGTAACTGACAGGCATGTATCGGAAAAGGAGAAAATTAATGCTGCTGAAAAAATCCAGATTGCGAAACACGCTGCATCCTTTATCAGCTATGGCGACACTGTTTTATTGGCTTCTGGCACTACAATTAACGAGTTGGCAAGGCAAATAAAAAGCCCTGGTAATATTACAGTGATATCTGCTTCGCTTACTGCTTCAGATATTTTGAGCAAACAGCCCGAAGTTGAAACCATACAGCTTTCGGGAATGGTGCGTAAAAGTTCTTTGTCGGTGGTAGGTTCATTGGCCGAGCAGATGCTGCAAAGCTTCAGCTGTAATTTGTTGTTTATGGGAGTTGATGGAATAGACGTAGATTTTGGACTCACCACGACCAATGCACTTGAGGCTGCACTCAACAGGCAGATGATCAAATCTTCGCAAAAAATAATTGTACTCGCCGATTCCAGTAAGCTTGGGCGCAAGGGTTTTGGTCATATCTGTCCGCTCAGCAAAGTAGATGTGATTATCACCGATAACAAAGCATCAAAAGAACTGGTGGGTGCTTTGGAAGAACAAGGAGTAGAAGTCGTGCTGGTTTGATTGCATTCCTGACTTCATTTTTTGTAAGCCTTCTTTGTTCTATGAAGTGTTTTTAAAGAGGCTTAGGTTTTAGGTCGATAGCAATATGTGCTTTTTTCGATGAGTAAAAGCTTTCTTGTATATGCAATTTAACGTTTAGGCAGCATGATTTTCAAAGAGCAAAACTTCAGAAAATCAGCTTCAGTGACTTTATTTGTAAATCAAACCATTCAGCCAGGTTAAGTTTTTCATGCTTGTATGTTTTAAGCAGCTGTTTGGCTTGCGCCCTGGCTTTTTGTTTGTTATAATAGGAAATGCTTTTGCGGTACACTTTTTTTCTGAACGAAATGTCTGGAATAGTTTCTAGTTGAAAAGTATTTACTTTATTATCAGTAGCTTCAAAGTTCAGTTGTTCAAAAAACTTTTTCTCTTTCATGCCGATTTTTACAAAATATTCCCATTGCAGCAGCCAATAAGGAATCTGAAAATTATTGTGGCGTATCATCTCACTTAGTTGTATGATATAAGGCCGTAATTGCTTCTGATTTAGCCGAATACTTAATCGGGTAAGTGTAATCAAAGCTTTTTCGGGATCTGTTTGTTGCTGGCTTTGTAACCAAAGTTCCGAGGCAAAAGCCTGATCGAAGCCGGCTTCATAAGCATAAATATAAAATTTGCTTACAGATAAAGCATCCAAGCTATCCAAAGGAAATACTAAGCGCTGAAATAGTAGTCGTTGTAATGCAACAACATGATTTCCGGTTAAATGATAACTTTCAGAAAGCCCATGCAGTAGGTAAGCCGCCTGAGATGAGGTTATATTGTCTTGCATTTCAACTAGATGCGCAAGATGTATTTCGGCATTCGGCAAATTGTTTTCGATGAGCTTTTTATTAGCGATGGCATTGATCTTATTCAGGTAAGCAGTTTCAGTTACCGTCGAAAACTGAGCTGAAAGCAGAAGCGGCGTGAGGGCAAGCATAAACAAGCCTAATATCTTGGATGACATGGTGTTAAAATTTAAAATGAAGGTAGAATGAAGGATAGGTAGCACCTGGTGATTTCGTGTCAAAAACAGCTTCATTATTTAGGCGGGAATCATTTTCAAGCTTGAAACCGTATTTGTAACGAATCATTTCCTGTTTTTTCTCCAGGGTGTATTTACCATAAATCCAATCGAAGAGATAAGAGCCTATCACAACAGTAAGTGAAGCAATGCCAATGTTTTGGGCATCTTTTGTTTTGGGGCTTACCTCCTGATTTAGGTTACTGAACAGTCCTTCTCCCTCATCGCCCAGCCGGATCAGGCTGTAAGCAAGACCACCAAAAGCAGCCGAACGCACTCCAACTATCCACCAGCCGGTTTTATTTTCTTTCGCTTTGAAGTGCACATAACCCGGCACGATAGCGGCATAAGCCATATCCATCATGCGGATGTTTCGGCTGAGTAATTGATACTCACCAAATAACATAGCATTACTGATTTTGGGGATCGCCACCGCATCATCTTTGTGACGGTGATATAAATCAAAATCCTGAGCCAGGCCAATGCTGCCCAGCATGATAAACATGAAGCCCAATAGTAATTGTTTCATCATAATTTGGTTTTGCATTACAAAAGTAGGTGTTTTTCTCGAAAAGCAGCAGTGGAGGAGGTGTGTTTTGAAAAGCACAAGGGAGCAGTTGGTGATGGGGGTTGGTGGGAGTAGTTAGGGTTGTTGACAAGGCTATTGTTATGGTTCTCAAAGTTCTCATTGTTTCGTTTCAGGAAAAACTGGCGAAAACCTTGGTTTTTTGGTCAAAGCGAGCCAAGGCCAACGCCAAAAGCCACCACGAACAAAGACGTTGCGGGCTGACCCCTTTCAAGGGTTATGGGGTGTGCTCAGGGGAAAGGTAGTTGTCAACGAAAAAGCTAACAGCTATATTTACATGTCTTTCCCGCCGCACGCCCGCCGCATACAAGGCCTACCAGGCAGTTGGTAAACCAGCGCACCCAGCCCGATGATATTTGAAGTGAATATCCGATTTGGCTCGATAGCGCAACCTCCCGACGATGCTGTCGGGACAAGCCGACAGGGTTGCTGCTATTGTAGTAAACGTGTTTTAAAAAGGAATTTCAACCCAGACAGGGTTGCGCTAAATCTTGGTAATAGGGAACTTTTCCTTGTTCCGCCTGCAATGCGGCAGGACAGGTATCAAGTTCCCAAAAATCAAGTGTGAGCGATGCTATCCGCCCACAGCAGCAAAAACAGCGGAAAACTAAGCGGGGAATTGAAGAAGCAAGAGCAAGAGTATTGAGGACAGTATGTATTGAAAAATGAATGTGCTGCTTTAGTCAAAACGAGCCAAAAGCTAAAAACTCCCGCTTAGCGGGACAGGCAGCCAAAGCTAAAAAATCCCGCCAGCCTTTGCCAACGGGAGATTTTTATATACAGTGAGAACCTAATTTATTCCTCCAGCGCTTCTTTTGGGGTGCAGTATGATAAACCTTGCGTCCGCCATAGGCGGCGCCCAGTGTCGGTAGTATGGCAATTCCGGAGCCGATGGGAGCATTGCCACCAACAGGACCACCGCCAGTGTTAGGATCATCCGGTGGCTCTGGTGAACCTTGTTGCCAGCAGGGCAGTGCTTGCGATAGTTAAGATTGTGATTAAACTGAGCTGAGCTATTATCTTTTCATGTTTACAGTGTTTTGGCGGATGAATATTTTGTTTGTTTGAACCAGTTTTCGTTTTGGATGCGAACCAGCACGATGCCTTCATAAGCTGGTAGTGACGGCTTTTGTATTTGTTGGTTAACCGACTGGATTAATCTGCCACTTAAATCGAACAGTTCAATTTGCAGCGATCCTTCCAGTAAGTTCATCTGTTGGAAGCACATAAAGCTGGTTTTTCATGTGTCAAACCTAAGTGATCTACTGTTGCCAGTTGCTCGTCAAGTGGATTGTTACGCCCATAAAGTGCAGTTTGAAACGATCGAGACCATTGGATGCTTCATGGTTAAACGTATAGCTGCTGTTTTCACAGTTAAGCATTTCATTGGTGAGCAGGTCTTCGAGAAAATATCACGAAAGCTGGATTGAAACTTTCAAGATTTGTAAAACTGAAAGCCACCTCACTTTCAGATGATAATTCTATGCCCAGTGGCACAATAATTGTTTTCACTCTCATATGGCAGGGTGTTGATGCTTAGCTCAGTACCTTCCGGTGTCAGGCTGTAAAGCTGAGGTGCATCACATCAGAAAATAATTTTGTGCATCGCGATTACCCTCAAAGGCCAGGTTGGCTTCAGCATCAAACTGAATAATCACTTCATCACTTAAATTGTTTGCAGCAGCGCGTGGCCTGGGCATTTCAGCGATCTACTGGCTTCTTTGGGGGGCTGTTAGACCAGGTGTATCGTGCAGCGTTTTGATTGTTAAACTACCGAACCAGCAGTATTGGCCTGAACAAGAACGACTGCCCTACAGGAATGATATTGCTAACCTCGGTGATTGCCACTTCCGGCATCTCTGACGTAAACTCCGTAATTTCCGGCATCTCTGTTGAAAATCAGATAGTTTCGAAGAGATTGCTTTCGGTCGAAACCACCTTCGGCATTCCAGTCGATAGCTGAAGGATAAGGGTTAAATGCCAGATTATAGCCACCTTCATAATTCGGGTCGTTATACACAGAAGCAGCAGCAGGCGTTGCAACTGTGAAGTCACCATTAATCAATGCACCTGAGAAATCATAGGTGGTGCTGGCACCGGTGTACCAGATCTATAGCCCTGATCATTGTATTGACATTGCTGGATCAATACCAACACCATCCCAGGCCTGTCCGTTGGCATCGAACTGATACAAATACGAATTCATAAACAAACCGGCAGTAAGTGTTCCAGTGATTGGAACGCTAACAAAATGATAGCCACCGCCATTGATATAGCGTTCGATAGTGGTTGAACCCAGGAGCCGTCAACTGTACCATTTACTAGTAATGAACCGGTGCCGGTGTCGTGGCTATGATGGTGAGTGAGCCGATAAGGGGTGAGGTTGTAACGAAGTCGGCTGTAACGATAGAAGCAATTTCAACGCTAGCTTTAACTGCTGGGATTGTTACACATTAGTAATAGCATTTGGAATATGACTAAATGACCAATTATCACCGGTATTACTCCAATCATTATCAGTACTACCATCAAAAACATAAGTATTCGTGCCCTGGCCCGGATTCATTTCTCCTAAAGTTCTTTCAGTAACTGAAAAATCAAACCAATCTGATGCATCATCATTGTTAAATGAACTACCATTAACAAAATATTTTGAAGCACCAGAGCCAATATTTGGGATTGTTAAACCGTAATCGTTTGATACAGTTCACCACAATTTACTGCATCTATTGCATTACCCTCGGATGAAGGTCCCCTGAATAAGTAAAATAATTCATTGGCAGCCAAAGAAGAGTTCCCGGATTTATGCAGGTACCATCAACGTTTACTGTCATTGATCCATCACTGTAATCAACATCCTCGGATTGTGCCAGAACTAGCCCTTACATGATTACTATAGCAGTTCCGGTTGGAACGGCATCCCAAACTTCATTATCAGCAAAGACTACTTCATTACCTTCTGAGTCTTCACGCAGCACCCAATTTCTTAGTGAAACAGGGCCATTTACAATCAATAATTCAATTGCTTCTTGTTCAAATCCTGGATCGCCGACTCCCTTATCAATTTCATTAATGATTACATCACCTGCTTGTGCAGCATCAGTAACATCAAACACATCACTTGAAATGTTTAACCATCCCCAGCTATCAGGGTCGGTAGTTGTAAGTGTGATGCCGGTGCCTTCTGCATCAAATATCAGGTTATCAAAAGTAACAACACCATTTACTGCATCAACGGAGGTTGTGGCTGCTGCATCAAAAGTGCCGGTAGTTGTAAGGCCTACCGTGTAGTCAGTACCATTGGCGTGTCAATATTTCCGTTTTGCATCTATCCAAAAATACTATAACTGCCGGAGATATTGCTACTCCCTAAATTACATTTGTTGGCTGTTGTGTAAACACAGTTTATCAAATGTTACATCAATGGTCATATCATTTGAGTTGAAATCCTAAGTGAATGGTGATACAAATCACTTCCAGTTGCATCAGCAGTAAAAGCCATGATCATCTGCATCAACCATAAGGAAATGATATCCCCGTCAACAATACCAGAAGTATTGAAGTACATCAAACGGTTAAATCACACTTGAATTATCTGCTACGTTAAGGTCTGCGGCACCAAAAGCCAAATCAATATAAGTATCAGTAATTGTTGCAGTTGGATGGTAAAATCAGTACCATATCAACAAATACATCCTGGATGGTATTCGTCAATCGGCAGTATTCGTACTGTGAGCTTTTGTTTGTTGATGTTAGTAACTTTGGTGGGTTCACATCTCCGCTACCCTGGTCTTCAATTGTTATTGTGAAAACATCTTCTGCTTCTCCTTGCGTATCAACTGTTGATGCAATGGATTTTGCTGCAATTTGTGTAGTTGGAGCATAAACCGCCGTATCGTTGTCAAAATTTGTTTCTGTTGTTACATCAGCAGTTGGAACAGTACCGTCAGTTTTTATAATTGATCAAATCTCCACTGCCGTTGTAGGGGAATATTTTAAAAATATTGGGTGGCAGCATCAAGGCTTGTCAGGCACTTAAGAGCCTTTGGCTCCGTGTGCAATATTTTTTACAGCTTCACCATCAGTCAGTCCAGATCATCTGATTGTGCAGTGCCATCAACAGGATCAGTGAATGTGCCTGTTTTGTTGGCCATCACAAAGGTAGCCTGATGGCGCCTGATCACCAGCAACAGCATCTGTCAGCTTGTGGTGATTTGAGATGAGCTGTTATTAGCAGCAAAATCAGGTTACATGGTTTGTTGGTTCTGCATAACCCAGAAAAAAATATCATCAATATTCAAAAACTAAAACTGCCATCATCTGCTGTAAGAATCCACCTTAAATAGAGTGTTGCTGGTTAACTCCATCACTGGCATCTAGTATTGTGGCCTTTTCAGAGCCTGCTTGGTCAGCAGTAACAGTTTCATCCAAACTTCATTGGAAAAATCGATACCATCTGTACTTGATTGTATTTTAATCGTAAATTCAGATCCTCCGCTTTCATAGAAACTAAGGCTATGTTTCCATGACAATTGTAAACTTGTTTCTCCTGCAGAATTAATAGGTGGAGAGGTCATTTGGCTAGTGCCTTCAACTGCGTTTGAAAATGCAAGCGTAGCTTCGTATGGAGCACCTCACCATAACTGTTGTTTTCAATTGTAAAATCGTCATTTGTCCAACCTAGAGGAAGACTTGAATTATCAAATGATTCTGAATGGGAGTGTTTCAGTCAAATTACATTCCCATCACATGTAACGCTTTTTATCAGTTGCATCAGTAGAAGTACAAGTAATTTCTTCGCCATTGTATGTTTAAGCAGATAATCCTGCTTTTAAGTCTGCAAATTTTGTTAGGAAACTGAACCTCCGCTTTGGCTCAACAATAATTGGGTTTATTTGGCAAACTTCCTCCTGTTCAGTTGAAATTTCATAATTAGTTGGCGGAGTAATTATGACGTCCGTGAGGTTGCCCCTCAACGTAAAGTTTGTTTCTGCTGAAGGGCCGTTGCCCACGGGTAAGTGAAGCCGGTAAGGGTGGATGGGTTAACATTTATCAAAGGATCGTTTTGTAACCTTTTAAGTTTATATAGTACAATTCCTGTTGACCAGCATTCCCATAAGCTGCAAGAGCAGGAAACCCACTGTTATATGATAATTGTCTTGATGTTAATATAAACATTCACTGTAACGGTAAATTTACTACTAGCGTATGTAAAAGTCCATCTTTGGTTATCGGAAATAACATTATCAACTGCATAGGCAGCATTTGAACTTCCTGTGTACAGAAACATATTTTGAGGAAGCTTCATTAAGAATTGTCCTCCCCCCGTTTGTTTCAATTTTCCAAACAATAGTGCCAGCAGGATCTGTTAATTGGTTGGATGATGGTGAAATGCTTGTGTGCTGAAAAAATGAACCAGCATTTGTATTATTCATGGCAAATGAGTCAGATTCATTTGTAATGACGTATCCATCAGTCAGATCACCAATTGATGTGATTTTGGTGAAAGTTCAAGAACCCAAATTGCTGCCCCCACGCATTCCCCACTCCCATTACAGGAAAAGGCAATTGTTAGTGTTTTTAGTAAAGTAATTCTTTTCATAAAATTTTAGTTTATGTTTATAATGTGCTTCTTTTTCAATAGGTATAATCGAGATTCAAATTAAAAAATGCTGTTTTTGGGTTAGGCGACAAAAAATATAAGAATCATTTTAAAAGGAAAAACACAGGAGGTTAAATTGATGTTATTAAATGAGGATGAGGTTAAGGAGTTGAGGGATGAGGTTAAGGATGAGGCTGGGGTTAAGGTTAGTTTGGTATCCTTAACCTTAACCTAAGTCCTTCTGAATTTTTTACTAAAAATCAATTTATTATAAAAGGCTTCTTCGCTTGGGTGCCAGTATGCTGGTTTGCAAAGAAACATCACCATCTGTTTTATAATCGATGGAAGCGCCGCTGCATATATAGCCCCACATTTTAAAGTAGTAAGTAGTGCCTGGTGTAAGACCGCTAAAGCCAATGACTTCTTCGAGGCCATAACACATTTTATCAAAGCTGTTATTTTCAGCAGTTCCGTCAATAGTTGCGGTGATATTGTCAAAGCTTGTGGCACTCATCTTGATAAGATAGGCAACTGGTAGCACTCACCAACAGCGTCGGTCAGTTGAGGTGATGGTATTGGCCGAAAAAGTCTGTGACATGATTGGAAGGTTCGTCCGCCGGGGTAGTACTGAATCAGGTTCACATATTCCGGATGATCGACAAGGGTTGCGGTTGTTTTGTATGCCATATACCAGCATTGTTGCGATCAATCTCCCTTTTGACTCACCGGATCTTCGGTATGCCATTCTATCAACATACTGGCAGCCCATTCCGTGAAGACGGGATAACTGTCATCTCCAGCATCGGGCTGTTCCAACTGCTGAAAAATAACGTCTTTATAGCGCGTAGCCATATAGAAATAGTTTCTGGCAAAATCACCTTTGTAGGCATCAATGAGCTCAAAAACTACTCCCGAATAGCCCGGATAATCTGAAGTTCCCGGTTGCTGCCATTTGTACTTAGGTAAGGAGGCTGAGCCTACCTCTCCGAAGGGATTATTTGACCGCATGCCGTTTACTTTGCCATCTGTTGGCACGAGGTGAAAAAGGTCGGTGTGCATGGGCGAGCATCGCTGTACCAGCTGTCAGGCCTATGTTCGCGGTTGTAGCAGTCGCCTTCATTGGTGTATGATCCGCATTCATCTGTGATAAATGTATATTCGTAGGCAGGACTACCCCGGGAACATCGCTGTACATATCCCAAACCTTGCCATTTGCCTTGGCATCAGTGCTCTGGAAATCGGTCCATAGCTGGTCGTATGTGCGTACTGTGTGGTTATCAATAATGTTATACAGAAGCGGTTTGCAAAGCCTCACCGGATAAGCCGTTGGGCGCATCATAATATCCTGCAGGTTGCGACTTTGCGCTACAGCAGGACCAAATAATAAAACAAGGGTAAAAAACCAGGGCAGGGATCGCTTGATTTATCATTGTTAAACATTGTTTGATATTTTAAGTAGGTCGACTTTCGCGGGCAAAAGTAAAACAAAGTAGTTTGTAAAAGCAAGATTGTGCCGCTTCCGAAAAACTTGTTTTGCTGTTTTCAGGAGATTCATGCAGCAATACATTCAGCAGATTGTCAAAACGCTATCTATTTGTAATTCAAAAGGATATGCCTTTTAGAGCAGTTTTAGAAGAAAGGAATTCGATAGTTGTGTTTTGTGTTAAACGATTTATGCTCTGATAAATTTGTCACCATCAATAGCAAAACAAGTTTATTTCAACATTGTTCACTGTCAGTATTACTTTTTCAATTTGTCCCTCAAACTTTTCTTAAGGTCCGCATTTTTATAATCGAGTTGCACTGCTGTTTTTATACTGATGCTTTCGAATTGATACTGGTATTCCTCCTGTTTCTGATTGTAAACGAAACTTTTACCTGCACGATTTTCTTGATCAGGTTGTAAATAGTCAGTTTTTCAGTGGAAGCCTGATAGCATTGATAGGACACGTCAGTTTAAGCTGTTTGGCCTCAGTGCTTGAGCCGAATAAAATCAAGTTTATCATTTCTTGAGGGTAATGTTGTTTTGATATGGTTGTATTTTTTGTTTTAATGCATATGTGTTCAAATTAGTGTTGGAAGTGTTGATTAGTTGTGGTTCAATAATCATTATTCATGCAGATAGAAAGACCTTCTGTTGATGGCGGAATATAATTCCAGTTTATTTTCACCGATTTCGGAGAAAAAATAAACATGATCTGACCCGATAAAAATTCTGCCCTGGATGGGCTCAGTTTTTTTGAAAGGTCGAAGTCCCATATATATTTTTAAGTTCTTTTTCGGCATAGCATGCATGAAGCCTGAGGGAATCATCTGGATATTTCATGACGTATTGATTAGTGGTTGTAAGGATGTTTTTTGAAGTGTAAAAAATCGAAAAATTCACAATCCAAAATATTGATCCAATTCTTTCTAAAGAAAGAGAGGGCGAAAATATACATTAATGAAATGAACAGCAAGTATTTAATGTTAATTTTTTTAGTTTGAGCACCATCGAATTAACACCAATGGGAAAAGCAAACAGACAATATTTTGCTAATGCTGATAATTTTTATTGCAGAACCCTTTCGGGGTTCAGCTAACAGCTATAAGCCTCTTCAAGGTTATCTTTGTTTCGCATCAACAAAAACTAACGAAAACCTTGGTTTATTGGTCAAAACGAGCCAAGCCTAATGCCAACGCTAAAAAAACCACGCGAAAGCATCTCGACTATCGCTCGATGACCAATTCGCGCGGGAGCTGCGTTTAGATAAAGCATTTTTTTGTTTAAGGCTAACCGCTAAAAGCCAAAATCCAACAGCCAAAAAAAACCGCCAGTAAAAGCCAACAGGTATTGTAAAGTATATTCAACAAAGTTACAGACTTCGCTGAGCGGTGAATCCAGATACCTAAAGCAATTGGTTATTTTAGAAAAGTGCTCAAAAGAATTGAGACATTGTACACGCAACTTTGCGATCAGTTCATGATCAGAGGGAAACTATGCTAAATCATTCTCAGGGTATAAAACCAGTATACGCTCAAAAATATCGTCTGTGACTATGTTACAATACTTGAATAAATTCGTCTTTGACAGACCTATTAAAAATCTCAAACTAAAGATGTCGTAAATGCGTAAGGGGTTAAATTAGCTTTTAATTTATTTGCAGTAGCATTTCTGATCGAACAATTTGCCTGATTATATGTATTTTACTTATCATACATAAATTTTTAATATGATGTTTCCACTTAAGCGCTTTATTTTCCTCACATTGTTTTTTTATATGTTAAACGTGCTCCATGCGTTTGGCCAGCCATACACCGTAAAAAAAGGTGACCGTCCACCGATCGACCTGAGTACCTTGGATGCAGAAGCCTGGAATCCGGGCATAATCAAAATAAAGCTGAGTGAGCAGGCTGCAGAGACCAAGTCCCTGCAAAGATCAGCTGAATCGCCCGGAATAATTCAAGGGCTTGGATTGCCGGCAGTCGATCAATTGAATGCTTTTTTTGGCGTAAGCAGCATTGTTGAGACTTTTTATTCTCCTGCTTTTCAGCATCGTGACCTCAGCAAGCATCAGGCATGGGGCTTTGATCGCTGGTTTACGCTCCATGTGAATGAATCAGCAGATATTCCTGCACTGGTCAATGCCTATTTGCAGCTCGATGCAGTGGAGTTTGCTGAGCCTGAATACCGCAAAAGACTTATCAACACTTTGCCTGATGGATCAATCCCAATGCAGCATTTAGTTGCAGGACATGCCGACTGGATGCCTGACGATCCGCAATTGGAGCAACAGTGGCACTACAACAACACAGGCCAGCAAAATGGAACACCGGATGCTGATATCGATCTGCCTGAAGCATGGGAAATAGAAAAAGGCAGCGCAGAAGTGATTGTAGCCATTGTTGACGATGGTATTCAGTTTGATCACCCTGACCTGGCTGGCAATATATGGGATGGAATTGGATTTAACTTTGTCAACAACACAGCCACAATCAATCCGGGCGATCATGGTACTCATGTAGCAGGCACGGTGGCTGCAGTAAGTAACAATGATATAGGCGTCGCTGGCGTGGCAGGAGGAAGTGGCAATGATGACGGTGTTAGGTTGATGTCGGCTCAGGTTTTTTCCGGTAATACCAGTGGTGGTTTTCACCTTGCCCCTGTTTGGGCTGCTGACAATGGAGCTTCCATTTCACAAAACAGCTGGGGCTATACCAGTCCGGGCGTTTACGATCAAAACGTTTTGGATGCCATAGACTATTTCAATGCTAATGGGGGAGGTGATGCACTTGATGGGGGCATTACCATTTTTGCTGCTGGTAACGATGATGGCGATGGAGCGTATTATCCGGGCTATTACTCTGGTGCATTTTCGATAGCTGCCACAAACAATCAGGATCAAAAATCGTGGTACTCCAACTATGGAGCATGGGTAGATATTTCAGCACCGGGTGGCGAAACAAATTCGGTGAATGCACGTGGCGTTTTAAGCACGGTAACAGGAAATGGTTATGCTTTTTATCAGGGTACTTCGATGGCCTGTCCGCATGCCAGTGGTGTAGCGGCTTTGGCTGTTTCTTTGGCTTTTGGAGAACTCACCGCCGTGGAGCTTGCCGATATTTTGCGGTCCACCACGGACGATCATTATGAAGTGAACCCGAACTTTATCGGGAAGCTTGGCACAGGGCGGCTCAATGCTTTAAATGTTTTGCTTGAATCCCAAGCCTGGGTGAATGGTGTTAGAAATCCTGCCAATTTTGCTGTAGAAGTGATCGATCAATATGCTTTGAACCTGAACTGGAACCTCAATGAAGCTTTAAACCCTGTTATTTTGGCCTTTTCTGAAAACAACACTTTTGGTGTGCCTGAGCCTGAGAGCCCCTACGCAGCAGGAGATACACTGCCTGGTGGTGGTATGATATTATACGCCGGTACAGATACATCCTTTTTTCATGCTGAGCTGTTGCCAGCTACGCGCTATTATTACAAGGTATGGTCGTTTGACGATACACTGGCTTATTCCACCGGGCGAACAGCCTCGGCAGTGACGGCCTGTGAGCTTGAAACGCTTCCTTTTGCAGAGGGATTCGAATCAGAGGCCAATGTTCCTTTTTGCTGGAATCAGGAGGTAGTAAACGGTCCTTCGTGGCTGGTAGGCAGCGGCAATGGCGATAATAACCCACCGAATGCTTTTGAGGGAAACAATAATGTTTTTTTTCGGTCTGATGGCCTTTTCAATAATGGTTTAACGACCAGACTAGTCACTCCCGAGCTGGATATGAGTATGATGGATACAGCGGTTCTAAGCTTCTATTACACCAACCCCATGCGTACTTTTATCATCTTTGATTGGCAGGATGAGCTACAGCTAAAATATAAAGCTGCTGTTGAGGATGACTGGACTTTACTTGATAGTTTTAATTCCGATGTGGACGATTGGACGGAAGTTAGTGTGGCATTGCCTGCACTTTCTGAGAGTTATTTTATTGCCTTCGAGGGTATAAGCAATTCAGGGCATGGCATCAGTATCGATGAAATTATGATTAATGGAGAGCAACTTGCTGGTTTTATGATTATTGCAGAGGCAGAAGGCAATGGTACGATCGATCCCGAAGGGGAGGTTTTTGTTCCGGACGGTAATGCACAGCAGTTTGATCTAATTGCTGATTTCGGTCATCATATTTCAGCTTTAATGGTGGACGATGAAGCAGTGGAAGAGGCAGTTAATCAAAATCAATATAGCTATGTGTTTGAATCGGTGAGTGAACCGCATTCAATCGCAGCGTATTTCGCGCCAAACACTTATAATATTACTTTTGAAGTGTTGCCCCAAGGAGCCGGACAGGTGGTTATGACAGGGGAACCAGTTTATGGTACATCTGTTGAATTACTTGCAGAAGCGACAGGGAGTAATTATCAGTTTTCGCATTGGACAGCAAATGGCGACTCACTCACCAATGAAAACCCTTTTGATCTCGAAATACTTTCTGACACCCTGATTACAGCTCACTTTTCATTGATAACTAATGTTGGTAATGCCTTTGCAGAACAGCTAGAAATCTATCCTAATCCTGTGGCCGGACAGCTAAATTTAAGCCTTCCTGCCGAGGCAGTGATTAGTCTTTACGACTTGCAAGGCCGCATCTTTATGAGTAAGATGATACCCCCAGGCGATCACAGTATTGATTTTGCAGATCTTAAACAGGCTGTTTATTTACTTAAGCTGCAATTTGAGGACGAAGTGATCACCAAGCGGATATTGCGCCAATAGTAAAGGATAAAGAGCCAAGGAAAAAGAGCCAAATGCCAAGTAAGAAGAGCAAAGATTGAAAAAGTTTGAGTATTGGGTATTGAGGAGATTCGGGGAAAAGCCGTTTCGGGCTTGCCCCCTTTAAGGTGTTTCGGGCTGTGCGCAGGGAAAGGATTGTTGTTATCGTTGTGATTGTTTCATATCAACATTGACTAACGAAAAAGTTGGAATATGGGTCAATAAGAGCCAAAGCCAAACCATTCCCTATAGTTTTATAGCGGAACCCATCCTGGGTTCTTTTGATTCTGCTGATTCATGCATTTCTACAATAGCAGAACCTCCCGACATTTCAGTCGGGACAGGCTCTTCTGGGTTCAGCCAACGCCAACAGCAATCAAAGACGTCGCGAGCTGACCCCT
>JAGYNM010000220.1 GCA_018399335.1 Bacteroidales bacterium
CTGCTGCATTTAAGCGGAAAATCAATATCAAAGCAGTTTAAAATGCTTGTCAATCAGTAATAAATAAACTGCACTTAGGCGTAAAAACAGGGCACACAACGCCCTGTTTTTGTTTTTATATCAACAATTCACGAGCAAAAAGGCAATTGCCAAAAACGAATTAATGTATCTTTGAGCAATAAACTGCAATGCGATGCGAAGCTCAGGTAAGCTCCTGCCTTTTTTTCTCATTTTCTGTCTTTTAACCGGATTTGAAGCAACTGCACAAGATCCGGATAGCCTGCTGCTTAAACTTGATACGCTGACGAATGATTCTGCAAAGGTTTATTTAAACGTCGATATTTCAAGAGCTTACAGCGATAACGATCTGAAACTGTCGATCAAATATGCAGATGAAGCCCTGAAACTCGCTCAAAAAACCAAGAATCCTGATATTATCGCTTTTGCCATTTTCAATGCCGGAAATGCCTACTTCTTTCAAGGAATTTATGATAAAGCCATTCAGTTTTATTATGATTACCTAAATATTATGCGCGAAAAAGGCAGCAAAAGAGGCGTTGCTTTTGCCCGTTCAAACCTGGCTGCCGTAAAACTTAGCATGAAATCTTATCAGGAAGCCAAAATCGACCTCATAGAAACGTTAAAACTCCTCGACGAAGCCGACCCCGATAAAGCAGATACCCTTATTCAGCAACAAATGCCTCATCTGCTTAACAATATGGGAATTATACACCAAAATTTAGGTAATGCCGATTCTGCTCTGCATTACTATCAACTTGGTATCGAACTAGCCAACAAAGCAAAAAGTGATGACTATGTTTTCGGGAATCTATACAACAATATTGGCAGCCTGCAATTAAGTGAAGAAAAATATGATCTGGCCAAAACCCCTATTCAGCAAGCTTTGCGCATCCGTCAAAAAGATAATAACCTTGCCGGGCAGGCCTCTTCTCACGAATTTCTGGCGAAATATTTCCATAAAACAGGCCAAAACGATAGCGCTTTGTTACATTTTCATAAAGCTTACCATTTGGCCAACCTTGTTGCCAGCACCGACCTGAAATCCAGAATCTCCGAGAATCTTTATATCTATTTCAAAAGTCAAAACAAACTGGATTCTGCCCTCAAATATCACGAACTTTACAAATCTCATGATGATTCCTTAAACCGTGAAAATACTGTTAAGGAGATTACGCGAATGGAGCTTATAACAAGTTTTCAGGAAAAAGAAAATCTGCAGAGGCTGGAACAAAAAAAACGCGAGCTCCGATACATCATTATGGGACTTGCACTCGTTTTGTCACTTGTGATTTTCATCTTGCTCTTTTTACTGTCGCAAAACAGGCTTCGCAGGATGCGACTGGCCAAAAGCAATGAA
The DNA here is from genome assembly GCA_018399335.1 of Bacteroidales bacterium. Lineage (GTDB taxonomy): Bacteria > Bacteroidota > Bacteroidia > Bacteroidales > F082 > UBA5536. The sequence continues at coordinate 1,379 of JAGYNM010000220.1, forward strand.
GAACTGTTGAGAAAAAATTCTGAACTCGAACGTAAAAACCTGGCCAGAGAACTCGAACTGAAAAATAAAGAACTCACTACCAATGTGATGTATCTTATCCGGAAAAATGAATTCATAAAACAAATTGCCGAGGAACTAACTGCTAACAGTCAGGCTTTTAAAAAAGAAAACCAGGAATTAATCCGCAGGATTGTAAGAGACCTCGACAAAGCACAGCAATCAGATATATGGGACGAATTTGAAATCAGGTTCCAGCAAGTGCATAATGCCTTTTATGAAAAACTGATGCAAATCAATCCCGAACTCTCGCTCAACGAACGCCGCTTATGTGCTTTTCTGCGCCTTAATATGACTACCAAAGAGATTGCTTCTATCACCGGACAAAGTCCCAGAAGCATAGAAGTGGCCCGAACACGCCTCCGCAAAAAATTAAATCTGACCAATTCAGATACCAG
>JAGYNM010000221.1 GCA_018399335.1 Bacteroidales bacterium
AGCTACCATCAGCGAGTTGATGTTTCCGCTTTCTGCCGTTATTTTTGACTACCTGATTAACGATAGCCTGTTAACGCCTGTGCAATGGTTAGCAGCCATCGCTATGTTGCTGGCTATTTTTAGGTTAAATTCAGAACCCGAAAAAATTTCATAATCTATTCAGGAGCGATAGCAATCAGCTTCAATTTTTTGTAACTTAGCAAACAAACCCTTAAAAAGGAGGATACCATGTCAGATGATCTTAAATTGGTGTACACCGGCTCAATAATTGAAGCTGGTTACCTGGCTGAATTGCTGGAAGAGAATAACTTAACCAGCATCTTACGCGACTCATTGAGCGAAAGTGTGATAGCAGGCTGGGCTTCGGGATCGCCTGAGGATGCAGCAAGATTGTATGTGGAAACAGCTCATGCTGAAGCTGCTAAAAAACTTATTGACGACTATCTTAAGTCCAGATAAAAGTTTTAATCGGAATGGATACAAGTCTGCATAACTATTTTGTGCGTAATGAGGAATTACGCAGTACTTGCGATTTTAACGGCTACGACACCAGTTTGACGGGTTTAGTTTATGAAGTCGTTCGGGTGATCGACGGTATACCCTTGTTTTTGGAGGATCATGTCAACAGATTAATGGCTTCTGCTGAAGCAGCTGCAATCAATTTGCCTGTGTCTGAAAAATTCATTTTTCAAAGCTTTAAAGCCTTGATAATAAATAACAAGGTAAGTGAAGGAAATATAAAATGTGTGTTAGGTAATCGTTCGGCAAACAGCATTTACTATGCAGCCTGGTTTCAACCACACTTTTATCCTGCTGCCGAATTGTATAACACTGGCGTTACCGTCGGTTTGCTGGATGAAGGCAGAAACAATCCTGAAGCCAAAGTGTGGAGAGCTGATTTTCAGGAACGTATTTTGAAACAAAAACAGGAACAACAGGTTTTTGATTTGATACTTATTCCAGATGGCTCATTAACAGAAGGTACCAAAACAAACATATTTCTGATAAAAAACAATGAGGTATTCACTGCTTCTTCTGATCAGGTTTTGCATGGAATTACCCGGACAAAGCTTGTTGAACTGGCCAAAGAAAATAATATCCTCCTTCACGAACAAAATCTTGTTCTAACAGATTTGCTGGCAGCTGATGCCGTATTTTTAACAGGTACTTCACCTAAAATTTTACCCGTAAAATCAGTTCTTGATCAAACTACGGTTTATCAGGTAGATCATCCTGTTTTACAGAAGTTTATTAAGCTTTATGATGAACTGATTCAACAGTATATTGCCAGGCGCAAATAAATTGATTTCAGCATAAACCTTACATTTGCTTAACACTTTATAGCTTATGAAAAATTCTATTCTGCTTTTTCTGTTAGTTTTTTTGATAACACCACTGATTGCGCAGCAGTTTGATCCAAAACAAGTGTGTCTGAATCAGAGTGAGTTAAGGCTGGCGGAGCTTATCAATGATTTTAGAAAAGCAAATAAAAAGCCTGTCTTGCCTTTATCAACAGCGCTTAGTTTTGTTGCTCAAACGCATATAAACGACCTCCAGGAAAACAGACCAGATACCAGTATTTGCCTTACGGCCAGCTGGTCAGAAAATGGAAACTGGACAGCTTGTTGTTACAACAAATACATTTTGAACGAGGAATGTATGTGGGCCAAACCGAAAG
>JAGYNM010000222.1 GCA_018399335.1 Bacteroidales bacterium
ATAATGGGCTTAATGGTGCTAACTTAGTGTATTTATTTATGGAGTTCGGTGAAGAAGGCAGGGGCATGTAGAATCCGTTTGCTGCTGTCTTTATTGAACAGTAAATGTTCAAAATCTTTCATTTTATGACTAAGGTCGATGGACTGAAAAAGGATTGCTGCTTGTTTTTTAAGCATTTCGAGGCTTGAGATAGCTGCTTTTTGTTCTAAAAACTTAAAATCGGGCAGGGTTTGCGAGAGCAGAAACATAGCATCGTAAAAGTCACGGCCTTTTTGCCTGTCGAGCATCGCCGACACTTTCATTGCACACAACACGGCATCCGATGGCACAGGAAAAGGAAAATAATAACCCGCTCCCTTTATGTTAACCATTTGGGAAGGGAAGTCAACCAACTGATCCTGACTTTCGATTTTTATCAAAAATCTTTCCGCTTTATGTCCGGATAATCCTAGTTGGAAGAGTAATTCAGGGAAATATATATTTCTTCTGAAGGCTTTTAGGTTTGGGTTGTTGCTGTCCCTGGCCGAGGCGTTCAATCCGTTGTTTTGAAGAAATCTGATCACATCATCTGTCATTTTTGTAAATTCTTCCTGCGATAATGCTTTGATGTCAAAATCAAGGTCTTCCGAAAAGCGGTCTATTCCTTTTGTTAAGCGAAGGCAGGTGCCCCCGATAAAAGTTAGCTTGCGTATATAAGGCGTTGATGATAAGTAATCGAGTATCATTAACTGGATATATTCCTTTAAGAGATGCTTTTGTGACCAGGCATTGTTGCTCAAATGAGCAGGGAAGAAGTTTTTGATGGCTTCGAGTGAAATCATAAGTCATAGGTTTTATAGAGTAAATTGAGCCTCCGCGTAAGTGCTTTGTTGTTATACCTTAGAAGGTATTCATTGAGCAATTTCGGGTTTAAATCGTTGCTCAGAAAATCTTCGTCCAGGCGCAAGTTTTCCATCTGTTGTGCTGAATCATATTCAGGATAGAGGTAAAGCAGGTCGAGCAAGGTTTTTTCTGGGGTTGCCAAAAGCAAAGCTCTATCTTCAGTAAAAGTGCTTTTTTGATAACCGAACATCAGCTCATGTTTTATTGACTTATAAGAATATTGAGCAAGTTCATTACTGAAAAAAGCTGTTTTTAAGGGGCTTACACTTGTTATTTGCATGACGGCTTCGGGAATCATTCCATAAAATGAAAGTGCTGTATGCAAACTGATGTAAGAAGGTTTGTAGATTCTGTTTGCAAAAAATAAGGCAAAATCTGGTTTCTTTTTGTATTCCGGAAAAGTGTACAGGCCTTGCTTCAATTTGATCAATAAGCCTTTTTTGGTCCAGCGATGCAGGTTGTTTCTGTCGAATCCTGGCTGCCATGCATACACCTGATCGGTATTGAAACAAGCAAGATCAAACATTTTTTCCCTGAACTCAAGGTAATTCATGGTGTTTTATTTCTATTATGCAGCAAATATAATGCATTTTAGAAATGAAACTGTTTTTTTGTGGGTTCATGGGTTTAAGGGTTTATGGGTTTACGAGTTAATACCACGCGAAGGGATTCGCGCGGTAGCGCCGTGTGTAATATGAGTTTATAAAAGTGTAGTTGATTTTATCGTAGAAAGGAGCCAAGAGCCAGGGAAGAAGAGCCAGGGAAGAAGTAAG
>JAGYNM010000223.1 GCA_018399335.1 Bacteroidales bacterium
TTCGATGCACAATGGCGCGACAACCGCAATACAACACTTTCTTTCAGGCTGAGCATACCGATCTTTAATGGCTATCAGGTAAGTTCCTATATCAACAGAAGCAAACTAAACCTTTTGAATGCTGATTATAACCTGCAACTGGCAAAAAACACCTTACGTAAAAATGTGGAAACGGCCTACACCGATGCCCTTGCAGCTTACAAATCGTATCAGGCAAGAGAAAAATCTCTGAGAAGCCTGAATGAGTCGTTTAGTTATACAGAGCAAAAATTTAATGTCGGAATGGTGAACGCCCTGGATTATAATACTGCTAAAAATCAGCTGAATATTGCAGAGTCAGACCTGCTCTCTTCAAAATATGATTTTATTTTTAAGCTGAAAATCCTGGAGTTTTACCTCGGAAAATCCCTCACCCTTGCCGATATGGAACAATATATGGATGAATAGCATTGGATAAACCTTTTAACAAAAACCTTGTTACTAAGCAGTAACGAGGTTTTTTTGCTGATCGGACTATTCCTTGCAACAGAAAGCATAAAAAACGTAATTTTGAAAATCTAGATTTATAGGCCTCAAAACCCACACACACATGAAAAAGCCAGCTTCTAAAAACAAAAAATGGTACTGGATCATCGCCCTGGTGCTATTAATATTAATTGTTGTTGTGATCGTCGTAAAGCAAAACAGGGATACTGCCGTTGAAGTAACGGTTGAAGAAGTGAGTAAACGCACCTTGATCGAAACTGTAGTAGCAAACGGAAAAATTCAGCCGGCCCTGGATGTAAAAATCAGTCCGTATATCTCGGGCGAGGTGGTAGAGCTGTTTGTGCGCGAAGGTAATTATGTTTATAAAGGAGATATCCTTGCTAAAATTGACCCTACACTTTATATTTCCAATTTCGAACAGGTGGAGGCTTCCGTCAATACGGCCAAGGCCAATATGGCCAATACCCGTGCCCGATTGGTGCAGGCTGAAGCGCAATTCGAAAAGTCTAAAGTCGATTACAACCGAAATAAACAGCTTTGGGAGCAAAAGGTAATATCCGATTCCGACTGGGAAGCCATACGTGCCACTTACGAAGTGAATGCCGCCGAAGTGGAAGCCGCCCGCGAAAACCTGAAAGCGACAAAATATCAGGTGCAAAATTCAGAAGCCGCGCTCAAGGAATCGCGCGAAAACCTTAATCGCACAAATATTTATGCTCCAAATGATGGCACCGTTTCCAAGCTCACTGTCGAAGTGGGAGAACGCGTTACTGGCGCTTCTCAGTTTTCGGCTGGAACCGAAATTATGCGCATCGCCAACCTCAACGCTATGGAGGTGCTGGTTGAAGTAAGCGAAAACGACATCCCCCGGGTTAAGCTCAACGATACCTGCCTGATCGAAGTGGATGCCTACCTTAACAGGAAATTTAAAGGCTTTGTGACCGAAATTGCCACTTCTGCCAATACCGATGGCGTGAGCACAGATCAGGTTACCAATTTTGAAGTAAAAGTGATGATGCTCAAGGATTCTTATGAAGATTTGATCAACGAAAACAATAAGATCAGCTCTCCTTTTCGCCCGGGTATGTCGGCAAC
>JAGYNM010000224.1 GCA_018399335.1 Bacteroidales bacterium
TGCAAAATCCGCTTGCTATTTTCTTTATTAAACAGCAAATGTTCAAAGTCCTTCATTTTATGCCGGAGGTCGATGGATTGAAAAACGATTGCTGCTTTGTTTTTAAGCATTTCCAGATTTGATATCCCGGATCTTTGTTTTAAAAAATTAAAATCGGGCAGGGTTTGCGACAGCAGGAACATCGCATCGTAAAAGTCGCGGCCTTTTTGCCTGTCGAGCAGCGCGGACACTTTCATCGCACACAGGATGGCATCTGATGGTACAGGAAGTGGAAAAAAGAATCCTGCTCCCTTCACATTGACAATATGAGGCGGGTAGTCAACCATAAAGTCGAGATCTTCTGAAAAACGGTCTATTCCTTTTGTTAAACGGATACAGGTGCCCCCGATAAAGATCAGTTTCCGTATATAAGGCGTTGAGGATAAGTAATCGAGTATCATCAACTGGATATACTCCTTCAACAGATGCTTGTGTACCCAGGCATTGTTCTGCAAATAGGCAGGAAAGAAGTTTTTAATCGCCTCCAGTGATATCATAAGTCATAGGTTTTAAAGAGTATCTGAAGCCTACGCGAAAGTGCCTTGTTGTTAAACCTTAAAAGGTATTCGTTTATCAGGGCCAGGTTTAAGTCGTTATGCAGAAAATCTTCATCAAGGCGTAAGTCTGCCATCTGTTGTGTTGTATCATATTCAGGATAGAGGTAGAGCAAGTCGAGCAGGGCTTTTTCGGGTGTAGCCATTTTCATTACCCTATCCCCCGCAAAAGTGCTGTTTTGATAGCCAAACATCAGTCCGCTTTTTATTGACTTATAGGTATATTGGGCCAGCTCATTACTAAAAAAAGCTGTTTTTAAGGGGCTTATGCTCGTTATTTGCGCAACGGCCTCAGGAATGATGCCAAAAAATGAGAGTGCTGTATGCAAACTGATGTAGGAAGGTTTGTATATCCTGTTTGCAAAGTACAGGGCAAAATCAGGTTTTTCTCTGTATTCGGGAAAAGTGTACAGCCCTTGCTTTAATCTGATCAGCATGCCTTTGCTGGTCCAGCGGTGCAGGTTGTTACGGTCGAAGCCGGGCTGCCATGCATACACCTGATCGGTATTAAAACAAGCCAGATCAAACATTTTTTCTTTGAACGCAAGATAATTCATAATATTTTATTTCTGTTTTGCAGCAAATATAGTGCGTTTTAGAAACATAGTTGCTTTTTTGTTTCTGCTTGATGATAAA
>JAGYNM010000225.1 GCA_018399335.1 Bacteroidales bacterium
ATAAAATATTTCCTAACGATCCCGATTTGGCCGATCGTTATGCCTACGATTCGCTTTATGCGGTAACCAAGGCTGCTGCTGAACAATATCCCGAGAAAAATAAATTTATCCTCGAAGGGTTTTATAAATCACAATCAGGCTCCGAAATCAACTTGAATGCGCTCAATGTGCCTCAGGGTTCAGTAAAAGTTACTGCCGGAGGCGTGCCGCTTACCGAAAATGTAGATTACACCGTTGATTACACTTTAGGTCGTGTTCGCATTATTAACGAAGGGATTTTAAGTTCAGGAACGCCTATCAATATCAACCTGGAGAGTAATTCACTTTTCAGTCTGCAACAAAAACGTATGATGGGATTGCGGGTAGATCATGAGATTAATCGCGATTTCAGGATAGGTGGTACTTTGCTTAATTTGCATGAAAGGCCACTGACGCAAAAAGTAAATTATGGTGACGATCCTATTTCCAATACGATCTACGGCATTGATTTAAGCTATCGAACCGAATCGCGCTGGCTCACCCGCATGATCGATAAACTGCCTGGCATCAGCACCAAGCAGGTTTCAAAAATTAATATAGATGCTGAGTTTGCACATTTTTTGCCCGGGCATGCACGTGCAGTAGGCAAGACAGGAACTTCCTATATTGACGATTTCGAAGGGGCCAAATCAACGATCGACTTGCGTCAGGTAAACACATGGTTTTTGGCCAGTACACCACAGGGTCAGCTCGATCTTTTCCCGGAAGCGGCGCCCAATACAGGTTTGGATTATGGAAAAAACAGGGCTAAATTGTCTTGGTATATTATTGATCAACTCTTTTATGATCGTTTTGGAACCTTGAGACCCTCCAATGTGGATCGTAACGAGCTTTCGAAAAACAGTGTGCGTCAGGTGCTCGAAACGGAGGTTTTCCCCAATAAGGACATTCCTTCCGGAACACCTACAAATATTCCGGTGCTTAATATGGCTTATTATCCTGAAGAACGCGGCCCCTACAACTACGATGTGATGCCCGGAACTTTTACGGATGGTATCAATGAAGAT
>JAGYNM010000023.1 GCA_018399335.1 Bacteroidales bacterium
GCTGATAACGGGCTTCGTATGCAGGCTGTGCTGCCTGTGGGTTTGAGGATAAAGCTTCAAAAGCAGCTTCGGGTAACTGTGGCCCAAACGAAAACTGAAAAAAGGAATGTATGGTCACACCTCCGGCATTGATGGCCGCCACACCAGTAGGCGCAACCACCACATGATGCTTTGAGGTGAGATTGGGCAGGTTCTTCAAAAAGGTGGTCTTTCCGGTTCCGGCTTTTCCGGTTAAATACACATGCCGGTTGGTAAACTGAATGAAACCGGCCGCAAGCTCAAGCTGTTCATTGGAGATAATTTTCTTCATGCTTTCTAACGGTTGCTGCAGATGCTTAAAAACGCATCAAAATTTGAACGCCTAATATAAAAACTTTCAGCTTACCAATTGATATAATGCATGATAAATCCTTCGTCCTGATAGCCCCCAATCACCTGCCTGCGCCCTTCTTCGGCATCGGCACGACTGGTAAAAGCATTGGAAGTCCGGTGCCCGCGATCAGCTGCACCCCATCCCGAAAATTGCTTGATCAACAGATCATTAAAAATATAAGTCAGGTTAAAATCCTTTTTCTCCAGATGGATATTACTCACAAAAGCGTGATAATTCTTTTGGCCGGTATTTTCGGGATCACAAAAGCATGACGAAAACACAAAATAATAGTAAGGGCCACGGCTCAGGTCAACAATAGGCGAATCGATGAAGATATTTGTAATGGAATCTTCCACAATTCTTTCAGGATTGGTGGTGTTTTTATAAATGCTGCCCACCAGATTGTAACAGACATCAATTCCCATGATAAAAATATCCGGATCGCCATCCAGATCGTAATCGCCAAAGCGCACCACCCCTTCACTCACCCAGGGCAATCCTGCTACAAAATCGCGAAAAATTCCCTGACCCTGATTTTCATAAAGAATGGTATAGGGTCGTTCCATGCTTTCGCCGGCAATCAAAAAATCGACATCACCATCCACATCAAAATCAGCCACATCCATACTTACATTTTTCAGCGGCCTGAATCCTGATATACTTTGCTCGTCGAAATAAAGACTTTTATTTCCTAAAAACAGTCTGGTGTATGGCCGATTATCCACATCTGCACCGGCAAGAATAAAATCGTTGAGCCCGTCATTATTAAAATCAGCCCACACCACGGCGCTATTTCTTAAGGCCGGAAACGACTGTGGATGAAGCAAATAATTATCGTTTTGATAGATATAGAGCCGGCTGACAGGACGATCGTTCCAGCTGCCCGTAACAAAAACATCCAAAAAGCCATCGTTGTTGGCATCGCCCCAGCGGGCCTCTCCATTCACAACGCCGGAAATACCATAATCCTTTACCATAAACTCTCCTGATTCATTTTGCAGGATCAGGCAGCGGCTTCTTCCCGAAGGATCAATTCCGGTGATTAACACGTCGAAATCGTTATCTTTATCAAAGTCTGCGATTTCGGCATTGCCATCAATAAGGGCCGGAAACTGATGCGGACTCCGGATAAAATTTCCATTCGGCTGCTGAAAATACATGCCGGCTATTAAATTCCCGTCAGCATCAACGCCAGCTAGCAAAACGTCGGGTCGGCCGTCTTTGTTTATATCCGCCACGGCCAGCGTAGCCCTGCTCACATCAGGCAAGCCTTTTTGTTGCGCTTTGAAACTATTGTTGCCATCCTTTTTATAATAGGTGGTGGCAGCCTTCATGTTTTGCTGCACCAACTCGCCGGCAACAATCAAATCGAGACCCGAGCTTCCCGGAATCCAGGAAGCATCCGCATGAATTCTGGTATTAATATGTTTCTGATGCTCGATAAAAACCTGAGAAACACTAACATTTACTACCGAAAATGCAAGATATATCATTAAGGTCAGTTGTTTCATATGTCGCTTATTTTCTGATTGTTATTATTGATAATGTTGCAATGGTTCAATTAAAAGGTTAAAGTAAAGGTAGTTCCGTCATCAGGCTTCGATTTCACAGAAATAGCGCCTTTGTGCATCTGCATGATCTGTCGCGAAAGGCTTAGTCCAATGCCTGATCCTTCCTTTTTGCTGGTGAAGAAAGGCATAAAAATCTTATCCATTAAATCAGGTTTGATGCCAGACCCATTATCAGCTATTTCAATACTGATGCGGTTGTTTAAATTGGTTGAGGCTGTAATGGCAATCTGGGCACCTTCTTTTTCCTTAACGGCATCTATTGCGTTCAGCAAGAGGTTTATCAACACCTGATCCACCAAATCAGGGTCGGCAAGCAGCATCAGCTCGTCCGGAAATACCTTGCAAACGCATTTGATGTTATGCTTATCCAGCTTGGGCTTGAGTAGTTCGTGTGCCTTATCAAACAACTCCCTGATAGCAAAATACCTGAAGTTGGGTTTTGGAATACGGGTGAGGTTTCTGTATATTTCAACAAAATTGAGCAAGCCTTTGCTTCGGCTTTCAATGGTCGACATGGCACTGTGAATGCTCTCCAGATCTTCTTCGGTGAGCTGTCCCATTTCAATTTTATCAGTTTCAGGATTTACCATCATTTCCTGAACCGTTGACGCCAGCGAAGAAATAGGTGTAATAGAATTCATGATTTCGTGCGTGAGCACCCGTATCAGTCGCTGCCAGCTTTCTATCTCCTTCTCTTCCAGCTCAGGATGAATGTTTTGCAGCGAAACCAAAACATATTCCTCACCCCGCATCCTGAATTCGGTGGCATTCACAGAAAGCTGAATCAGCTCATCTTCCAGAAAGATCTTGATCAGGTTTTTATCCCCGGCCTTCATCCTGAGCAGTGTTTCGGGCAGATCATCTTTCACCACTTCCAGCTCTTTGATATTGCGTAAATGACTTACCCTCAATAGCTTTTTGATCGCATTGTTGAACACGTCGATCTTACCGTCTCTTCTAAAAACGATAATCCCAATGCTAACATGCTGTACCACTGTAAGCAGGTAGTTGAAATGCTCCTCCTTTTCGGCCCTGTTCTTTTTGAATTCATGAATAATTTGGTTGAACTGATGACTCAGATCGGTGAAACTTTTGCCTAATCCTTCGTCAGAAAAGGAAGCCGAAAAATCAGCATGACGAATGCCTTCAAGAAATTTGGCCAGTCGTTTATTGGTATGCTCTGCAAACAAAATCAGCGAAATAGTTTGTAGCACGATCAAAACCAAGGCGATGATAGCACTCACCAAAAACTGTTCCTGCCCATACAAAAAGGCAAAAACAAGCGCCGAGATTACCAACAGGACAACCCTCAGTGCCATCTGGACGCGAAATCGTTTAAAGATCATATTTTTCCATTCTGCGGTACAAAGATGCACGTGTTAACCCCAGTTCTTTCGCAGCTCGGCTGATATTTCCGCCATGCTTGTCAACCACCTTGCGAATCAGCATTTTTTCGGTTTCCTCCAGATTCATATTTGCCGGTACTACCTCCGCCTCACTGCGGTCTTCCGTATCGGAAAGGAAGAAATCATGAGGCTCAAGCACCTGACTTTCGCTCATAATCACAGCCCGCTCCACTGAATGCTGCAATTCGCGGATATTACCGGGCCAGTGGTGCGTTTGAAGCCGCTTAAGCGTGCTGGCGTTCATGCGTTTCTTTTGCATTTTATATTTCTTGCAATACACTTCCAGGTAATGCTCAACCAGCGGTTCAATATCTTCGATACGCTCTCTGAGGGCAGGCAATTTGATTTCGACGGTATTGATCCGGTAAAGCAAATCCTGCCTGAACTTATTCTCACTTACCATTTGATAGAGCGGCATATTGGTAGCACAAACCAGGCGTACATCAATTGGGATTTCCTTATGCGAACCCAACCTTACAACCTTGCGGTTTTGAAGCACACTCAGCAATTTCGATTGCAACGAATGGGTCAGGTTACCGATTTCATCCAGAAAAATAGTTCCCTTATGTGCCGCTTCAAAACGACCTGCGCGATCTTCTTTGGCATCCGTAAAAGCGCCTTTTTTATAGCCAAACAACTCGCTTTCGAATAAGCTCTCTGTTATCGCACCAAGGTCAACACTTACAAACACCTCTTCGGCCCTTCGCGAAGCGCGATGAATTGCCCTTGCGATTACTTCTTTACCAGTTCCATTCTCTCCCAAAATCAACACATTGGCATCTGTTTTAGCTACTTTACTCACAGTGGCCAGCACCTTCATCATGGCCGGGCTGCTGCCGATAATATTGCTGTAGGCCTGATCCTGATCAGCATTAAACAATTTCTGTTTGCTTTTCAAATCCTGCAGTTCAACCTTTGACCGGCGCACTTCGAGCGTGGCATTTATCGTAGCCAGCAGCTTTCTGTTTTCCCAGGGTTTTAGCAAAAAATTAGTCGCTCCTTCTTTTATTCCCTGCACCGCAAGTTCAATATCGCCATAGCCGGTTATTAAAATGATAGCCGCCGCAGGGTCAATTTCAAGGATTTTGTTCATCCAATGAAAACCTTCTTTTCCGGAAGTGGCATCCCGCGAAAAATTCATATCCAACAGAATCAAATCGTACGACTCTGCTTTTAACAAATCAGGAAGGTTCTCGGGATTTTTTTCAGTGTGCACAAATTCAATATGTTGACGCAAAAACAAACGTGCTGCCATCAACACGTCGGCATCGTCGTCAACGATCAGGATACGGGCATTGATTTTCTCCATAGTGCTTCAGATTGGTTTTTAGGTATGTTTGAAAGGGTAAAAATAAGCATAATGTTCAGAATTGTACAAGAAGATGGACGAAATCGAACAGTGAAAGTTACACTTAGTGTAAATTATACATCTATCTATCTCATTTCATGAAGTATAGCATTAGTGGCACAATCTTGGCTTAGCTGTCTTAACAAAAACTTAAAGGCATGGACAGAAAGATTGAAAAGAAAAAATGGACAATTAGCCGAATTGCAATAATAGCTGGCATTGCCGTTTTTGCGTTTTTTTTGGTGTATTTATTTTTCCTGCGCGACAACAGCAGCAAGATATACGTAAACCTTGACCAGGTTACAATTGCCGAGGTGAAAGCTGATAAATTTCAGGAATTTATTCCAATAGATGGTATCGTACTGCCAAAAACTACCATATACATTGATGCCATAATGGGTGGCAATGTAAATAAGATTTTTGTAGAGGATGGTGCCTTGCTCAAAAAAGGCGATCCCATCCTGAGGCTGGTTAATACCAATCTGGAATTGAGTTATATGGAACAGGAAACGAGGATTTTTGAAGCCATCAACAACCTTCAGAACACAAAAATTGGCTTGGAACAGAACAAGTTTATGCGGCAGAAAGAAATTGCAAATCTCAATCAGCAACTTGAAGCTGTTGAAGTGAATTTTGGCAGACAAAAAACACTGTATGCTGACAGTTTGATATCAGATCAGACTTTTGAAGATGCCGAAAGAAATTACAGGTATGGCAAAAAACAGCTGAAAATTTCGCTCGAGCTGCAAAAACTGGATTCTATCTCTACCGAAAGAAGGTATCGCCAGATTGATCAATCGATGGACCGGCTATTCAATAACCTAGAACTCTTGCGTCTGAGCCTCGATAACCTCACCGTAAAAGCACCTGCCGATGGTAAACTTTCTTCTTTCAGCATCGAAGTAGGACAAACAGCAAGTAGTGGAGAGCATTTGGGCCAGATCGACAATCCGGACGATTTCAAATTAAGAGCCAATATCGATGAGCGTTATATATCGCGTGTGAGCATTGGACAAGAGGCCGAATTTGATTTTGGCGGACAAACCTACACCCTCACCATCAATAAAATATATACCGATGTAACTTCCGGATCTTTTCAGGTTGATCTGTTTTTCGAGAACGGATATCCGCCACATATCAAACGCGGCCAAACCCTGCAGCTTCGCCTGAAATTTAGTAGCCAGACCGATGCCTTAATCGTTAGAAGAGGCGGTTTCTTCCAGCAAACCGGAGGCAATTGGATCTATGTTTTGGATCCCTCTGGTGAGTTTGCCGTGAAACGCCCGATCAGGATAAACCGTCAAAACACACTTTATTACGAAGTGATGGAAGGCTTGAATGCAGGCGAAAAGGTAATCGTTTCTTCTTACGACAACTTTGGCGAAAAAGATAAAGTAGTATTCCGTTAAGCTTAAACTGGCATGACACGCAAATTTTTCATTATTACTTTCCGGCGCTGGTTTCGCGATCCCGTCAACAGCTTGATCAACTTGCTTGGACTTGCATCAGGATTGGCTGCAACCTTACTCATCATGGTGTTTGTGTGGAATGAGATAACCATGGACAGGCATCACCGGCAAAATGATTCAATTGTTAGGCTGGTACAGGGAGAATGGGGATTGCATGCTCCGGCACTCAAAAACAGCCTGGCAAGCTTTCCGGCCATCGAAAAAACAGCGAGAATTGATATGATGTTTGGCCGGCAAAGTTCAGTGCGCTTTGGAGATAAATTACTCAGCCTGAACCATCTGTTCTTTACAGACCAGGAAATTTTCGACATACTTCAAATCCATTTTGTTGCCGGAAACCCGCAAGAAGCCCTTGCAAAACCTTTCTCCATGGTTCTTACAACAGAACAAGCCAGGGTAATTTTCGGAGACGAAAACCCAATCGGAAAAACCGTTCGCTATTCTAAAAGCTACACTTATACCATAACAGCAATCGTTGAGCCGCTCAAAAAATCGCATCTCAAGTTTAATGCCCTGGCTTCATTTGAAGATATTCCGGTACTAACCGGTCAAGATGACTTCCTGAGCAGAGAAGATCAGTGGAATTATCACTATTACCTTAAACTTGCACCTGACGCCAATCATGCAGACACTAAAACCGCGCTCAATAAACACCTCGAGAAGTTGAACTGGAACCATGGCAAAAAACCGGAATTCAGGTTTCAGCCCATCGAAAAAGTTTATTTTGACACAGGCGTTCCCTATGAATTTGGCATTGCTCACGGCAGCAAAGAACTGGTGATTTCATTTGCCCTGATCGGACTGTTTGTATTGCTGCTGGCGCTTATCAATTTTGTAAATATCTCAACAGCAAAACTCACCGATAGAGCAAAAGAAGCCGGCGTAAAAAAAACTATTGGCTGTTCAGGTGCACGGCTCAGAAGGCAGATTTTGGGAGAATCGGTCATTCTCAGCACGCTGGCGATGCTATTGGCTTTGATGCTGGTTGAACTCATGCTGCCGCTTTTGCGACAAATGCTTGACCGCCCCTTGCCTTTTAGTGTTTTTTCTCCTTTCTCATTGATCGTTATTGTTGGGTTAACTGTCCTCACGGGATTATTGGCAGGAATTATTCCGGCCACCTTACTATCAGCATTTAAACCAGTTGATGTGCTCAAAGGATTTACGGAAAGTCGCAATGGCAAAATCAGCCTGCGAAGCCTGCTCACTACTTTTCAGTTTGTGGTATCTATTGCTTTAATCAGCACTACAATCTTTACCTGGCAGCAATTTCGATTTCTTAGCAATAAATCATTAGGGATTCAACTCGAAAATATTGTATTCACCAGTTTGAGCCCTGAAATCAGAAAATCGCAGGAAGCATTTAAAACGGCTCTGGAACAACATCCCGGAGTAAGCGCTGTAGCCTTTACAAATGCAGTTCCGGGCAATATTACCTGGCAGGAATCTTTTGAAATTGATGGCGACACGAAACAATTTACCTTCTTACCCACCACTCCTGATTTCCTGAAAATGATCGGCGTAAATATAGTAGCAGGCAATCTTTTTTCCGACTCCGAAGCCGAGTTGGAATCAACCATTATGCTCAATCAGGAAGCTGTTTCATTTTTTGGATGGGAAAACCCTGTCGGACATCGCCATCATTCAGAATTTTGGGGTAAATATCAGGTTAAAGGTGTCGTTCAGGATTTCCATTTTCAGGATGCCACCAAAGAGGTGGGGCCACTGGTGCTGATGAACAGCAAGCGCTACTCGCTTAATGTTTGCGTACAATATGACCCCAATCAGATCGCTCCTGTATTGGCACATTTCGAAAACACCTGGCAAAGGTTTAGCCCCGAATTCCCACTGGAATATCACTTTTTGGAAGATAATTTCAAGAATTACTATCAGGATCTTCGGATGCAGGGCCGTGTTTTCCTCTATTTTAGTTTGTTAGCGATTTTCATTGCCAGTCTGGGCCTCTACGGAATGGTGGCGCATCTTGCCATCAAACGCCGAAAAGCTATCTGCATCAGAAAAATTCATGGAGCCAGCAGCAAACAGCTTTACCATCTGCTTGCCTCAGAAATACTGATTCTCATTTCAATAGCATTTGCAGGGGCGATTCCTTTAAGCTATCTTTTTGTGAGAGAATGGCTCGAACAATTCCCCTATCATATAAGCATGCAATGGCAGGTATTCGTGCTTTCCGGATTGCTGGCCATTGTGATTGCATTGATTACCATTAGCAGTCATCTGATCCGGCTGTCGCGCCTTAATCCTGCCGAAGCGTTACGATACGAATAATTTTTAACCATTATAAATCAAATCTTTAACCGATGATCAAAGCAGAAAAATTAAAAAAAGTATTTCGCACCGATGAGGTGGAAACTACTGCGCTTAATGAGGTTTCATTCTCCATTCTTAAAGGTGAATTTGTAGCCATTATGGGGCCTTCGGGCTGCGGGAAATCGACCCTGTTGAATATTTTGGGACTACTGGATAATCCAACAGGTGGCGATTATTATTTCCTGGATAAAGAAGTCTCAAAAAGTACTGAGCGCCAACGGGCTAACCTCCGAAAAGAAAACATTGGGTTTGTATTTCAGAATTTCAATTTGATTGATGAGCTTACTGTTTTCGAAAATGTTGAACTTCCCTTGATATATCTTGGCATGCATGCAAGGGAACGCCGCAAACGGGTAACCGAAGTGCTGGAACAAATGCAAATTGCACATCGCAGCAAGCATTTTCCGCTACAGCTTTCGGGAGGTCAGCAACAGCGCGTTGCCGTAGCGAGAGCCGTAATCGCAAAACCAGCCTTGATTTTGGCAGATGAGCCGACTGGTAACCTCGATTCTGCCCATGGCGAGGAAGTGATGAACCTGTTGAACGATCTGAATGCAAATGGCACTACCATTATAATGGTTACCCACTCGCAGCGCGATGCAGAATACGCTCAGCGTGTAATCCGTCTCTTTGATGGCCAGATCATTAACGAAAACATCAAGAAAAATTTGCTGTAAGCAAATAGCTGAAAACGCGTAAAAAACACCACACTATGTACCGGAATTACCTGAAAATAGCTTTCCGCAATCTGTACAAACAATATTCGTACACCTTAATCAACGTAATCGGATTAAGCACCGGAATTGCTGCTTTCTTGCTGATTGTGCTTTATATACAGTTTCATTTGAGCTTTGACAAGCACATTCCGAACATAGAAAATCTGTACAGGGTAATACAAATTCAGCAGGCAGAGGGTGTTGGTGAGCAGCATGTGGCTTTTAATCCTGGCCCTTTATCAGAAGAGGCTGTAAAGGTTATTCCCGAGATTACAGATGCTGTGCGTATGATGGCCTGGGGCGCTGTTCCGGTGCGTGTTGAGGAAAATTATCATACTCAGGACAATGTGATTTGGACGGATCAATCTGTTTTCAGAATCTTTGGAATCGAACTGGTCGCAGGCGACACAACCAATGCATTAACTGAGCTTAAAAGTGTGGTAATTTCATTAAAGACTGCCAAAAAATATTTTGGCAGTGCAGAAAATGCCCTCAACCAACAAATCGTTTTCAATTACGAAAACGGCTATACCATTAGGGCGGTAATGAAAGATCAGCCCGAAAATGCTCATTTGCAAATGGATATGCTTGTTTCCTTTGAATCAGCTTTCACAAAATATCCCTTTCTGAAAGATTGGAATTCCAACTCATTGGGAGTTTATGTAGTGCTGAATCCATCAGCAAAACCAGAAGAAGCTGCCGAAAAAATCTACACGCTACTATCCGAAAACAAGGCTTTAAGTTCATTAACAAGCGGGCCTGAGATTTACCTTCAGGCAGTAAGCGATATCCATCTCCATGCAGGTCATATCAAATTTCAAAATAATTATGCCCAGGGAGATTTCACGCTGATCATTGCATTTGTTATCATCGCCTTGATTATTATTATCATTGCCTGTATCAATTTTATCAACTTGGCTATTGCACGCTCTGTGAAACGTGCCAAGGAAGTTGGTGTGCGAAAAACTCTTGGAGCATCCCGGCTAAATCTTGTGTATCAATTTCTGGGCGAATCAGTTATCATCACCTTATTGGCTTTGATAGGGGCTTTGTTTTTAGTTGAACTAAGCCTGCCCGAATTTAACCAGCTTCTGGATATTCAGCTGAAAATCCAGCTCTTTACCAATCCGTTATTTAGTGTTGGCTTGCTTATTATTTGGTTAGTAATAAGCTTATTATCTGGCGTTTATCCGGCATTTTATATCAGTCGTTTTCAGGCCATCGAAGCCCTGAAAGGAACACGTGAAAGCGGCTCAAAATTTGGGGGTTGGCTAAGCAAAGCCCTGGTAATCTTTCAATTTTCTGTAGCTATAGCATTGATTTTTGTTGTGATTGTTACGAGTCGCCAAATCCAATTTGTAATGAATAAAGATTTGGGCTACAAATATGACAATGTTATTGGCGTAAGGCTTCATGGCGGCGATGTAGCAGCAGATGCAGCATTGCTAAAACAGGAAATTAAAAGGCTTTCAGGCGTTACACAAGTGGCAGCGGCTTCTAATATCAATGGTGTTGCCGGGAGTCAGTTTACCATAACGGTTGATGATACCGCAGCTCAGAAATTGATGGTGAGAGCCGGCTATATTGATGAAGATTTTTTTGCACTAATGGATATCCCAATTATCGAAGGGCGTAATTTTAATGCGGCCTATGCCTCAGATGATGAAGCAATTATATTAAATCAGGCAGCTGTAAAAGCCCTGGGCTGGACGAATCCCATTGGCAAGAAATTCAGAACTTTTGATGAGAGCGACAGCCTTCAAAAACCCACAGTAATTGGAGTAATCAGCGATTACCATTACTATTCAATTCACAGTAAGATTGAGCCAGCGGCTTATATGCTAAATCCTGATGGCTATGGAATTGTTTGTGTAAAATACCAAACTGAGGATGCTAAATCTGTAATAGACGGACTTGAAAAAACCTGTAATACACTTTTCCCGGGAAAACCTTTCGACTGGATTTCGGCCGAAGAACGCCTCGAAAGACAATACCGTAACGATAGAAACAGCATCCGGATGTTTACCCTTTTTACAGTTTTGGCCATTTTGATCTCTGCTTTAGGCTTATACGGACTCACTGCCCTGCGCGTTGAACAGCGCAGCAGAGAAATCAGCATCAGAAAAGTGCTGGGCGGCTCCATATTTCAAATGATGCTGCTAATTATTCGCGAATTTCTGATCCTGGTTGGAATTGCAGGCGCAATTGCACTGCCAGTCGGATATATCTTCGCACAGCAAATGCTGGAACAGTTTGCTTACGCCATTAACATCAGCGTTTTTGATGGTTTGATATCGCTTCTGGCTGCCTTACTCATTGCCGTAATCACAGTTTCTATTCACGCACGACGGGCCGCGGTTTCAAATCCGGTTAACGCACTCAAAAACGACTAACGATTATGATGTTTAAAAATAATTTTCTTACCGCCTATCGCAACCTGATCAGGAAGCCCGGATTCACACTGATAAACATTACCGGTTTAGCTATTGGATTGGCTGCCTGCATGTTAATATTGCTTTATATAAGTGACGAATTGAGCTATGATAAATTCCACAGTAACTCGGAACGCATCTACCGCTTGTATAATAAATCCTTAATCGGAAACAATGAGTTCAAGGGTACTTACACACCTTCGCCACTGGCAGAAACAATGCTTGCTGAGTATCCTGAAATAGAAAAGGTTACACGTCTTTGGAACAGATCACAACGCTCCTTTCGGGTGGGTGAAGCCACTTTTATCGAAGACAAATTCTTTTTTGCCGATTCAAGCTTCTTCCAAATATTTGATTTTGAGCTCATTGAAGGTGATCCAAAAAATGTGCTTAAGCACGCAGGAACAATAGTTTTAAGCGAATCTGCTGCAAAAAAATACTTTGGCGACAGTTCTCCCATCGGGAAAACCATTACCGAAGACAATGAAAATAATTACACCGTTACAGGTGTGATGCGCGACGCCCCCCGAAACTCGCATGTGAAACCAGAGCTTATTGCTTCTTTTGTGTCGGATCCATTTCACAACAATAACAACTGGTTTGCACAAAGCCCGCAAACCTATCTTTTATTGAAAGAAGGCGCTGATCCACAATTACTTGAAGACAAAATACCAGACCTTGTCGAAAAATATATCGGGCCCGAACTTGTTAGGCTTATTGGCATCACCCTCGAAGAATTTCAACAGGCTGGCCAATCTTACGGCTATAAAATACAACCGCTCGAATCCATTCACCTTCACTCAAATATCGACGGTGAATATGAGGCAAATGGCAACATACAGCATGTTTACATCTTTAGCATCATTGCTGTTTTTATCCTCTTGATTGCCTGTATCAACTTCATGAATCTGACTACAGCGCGTTCTGCCAGCCGTGCTAAAGAAGTTGGCATAAAAAAGGTGCTTGGTGGAACACGTGCTCAATTAATTCGTCAGTTTATAGGCGAATCGATTTTACTTACCATTTTAGCAATGGCTCTTGCTTTGTTAATCATCGAAATTTCATTACCTGCATTTAATCAGCTTGCCGAAAAAAATCTGTCGTTCTACGATTTTGGCTTTGTACAATCCCTCGTTTTTATCCTGGTTACTATCGCTGTAACAGGTTTTATTGCCGGAAGTTATCCTGCATTTTTCTTATCCGCTTTCAGTCCTGTAAAAACCATTAAAAAACAACTCACCAAAACTGGTAGCGGAAAAAATATCCAGCTGAGAAGCGTTTTGGTCCTTTTTCAGTTTACGATCAGCATCACCCTGCTCATCACAACGATTATCATTTTTATGCAAATGGATTACATCCAAAACAAGAAAATCGGTTTCGACTCGGAGCAGCTGTTGGTCGTTAAGCGAACAAACGGACTTGGATCAGCCATGATATCATTCAAAGACAAGATATTACAAAACCCGGACATTTTGAATGCGGCTTATGCAATTGATTTACCGGGAGACACTTACAGCTCAAATGCTCATCGCATCAAAGGCAGGCCTGTAGAAGAACTTCATGTGATGGAGCTCACTTATGTTGATCCGGATTATCTCGAAACAATGGGAATGGAAATGAGTTGGGGGAGATTTTTCAGCGACGAAAATGCCACTGATACAGCTAAAGTCATCATCAATGAACAAGCGGTTCGGTCGCTTGGTTTAACAGATATCGGATCGGAAAAGTTAATTCTTCAAACAGGCACAGATGAAGAAAGTAGTGTTCACGACATTGTAGGCGTTGTTAAAGATTTTCATTTCAGTTCGTTTCATCAAAAAGTGCAACCTATAGCCATGTATATGCTTCCCGAAGGGGGATGGGCAAATCGCTTGGCAGTGCGCGTGAGGGCAGGCAAAACACAGGAAGCAATCAATTTTCTTGAAAAAAGCTGGGACGAAATGCAAACCGGACATCCCTTTGTTTATACTTTTCTGGATCAAACCCTTGCCAAACTTTATCAAAACGATCACAAAACCCGCGTCATTTATACTATATTCAGCATACTGGCACTCTTTGTTGCCTCGCTGGGATTGTTTGGGCTCACAGCTTACACCACCGAAAGCCGCACCAAAGAAATCGGCATCAGAAAAGTTCTTGGCGCTGACGACTCAACGATCATTTTTATGCTGTCGCGCGATTTTACCAAATGGGTGCTCTACGCAAATTTCCTGGCCTGGCCGCTCTCTTTCTATCTCGTAAACCATTGGCTAAACAATTTTGCCTATCGAATTGATATGCCCTGGCATATATTTATCATCGCGGGTGTATTTGCACTACTCCTTGCTTTGGTAACCGTGCTTTATCAATCCATAAAAGCTTCGCGAACCAATCCTGCATTTTCCCTTAAATATGAATAAAATTTACAGCCATGAAAGAAGTTGTTATTCTTATTCCAGACCTCGATCAGGAACAAAATGTTGAAATTGATGTGCGCATCAATGGTCGCAAACAAACCATGAAATACCGTGTGGAACTGCTTGACTGGGAGGGCAATGAAGTGCCACCAAAAGAAAAGGTACAGGTGCTGCGGCATAAAATTTCGGAGTATGACAAAAATTGGGAACTCGTAGAAATTGGTCCTCCGACCGATAAAAACATTTCCCTCATGTTCAGAAAAAAGACTGAATAATCAGCTACAAATCATTAACCCTAAAAAATATTTCGCTTATGAAAACCACTTTGATTTCAATGTTGATCTTTTGTTTCGTTAGCCTGGGTTTTGCTCAGCAACCTGAGAAAGAAGCCGTGCAGCAAGTCATTCAATCAGCTTATGTTGATGGCATCCACAACCGGGCAGGCATCGAAAAGATAAGAGAAGGCTTTCATCCCGGATTCGAAATGCTGGGCAAACGTAATGATATGCTTACAAAATTTCCGATCTACAGCTGGATCGAATCCATCGAACAGGCCATAACATCGGAGGAAACTACTGCTGAGAAACCAACGATTACGGCAAAGTTTCCATTAATAGATATCTCAGGAGATGCCGCCATGGCCAAAGTTGAATTGTATCGCAATGAGCAACACCTGTTTACAGATTATTTATTGCTGTATAAATTTGAGAAAGGATGGAAAATTGTGAGTAAAAGCTATTACCGTATTCCCGAATAAAATTAAAAAAACGCAGCATCATGTTTAGTCTGCTCTCCAACTATTTCCTGATGGGATTGCGCAATATGAAACGCCAGCGCAGCCATGCCGCCATCAACATCATCGGACTTTCGGCCGGTTTGGTCGTCTTTATCTTGATCTATCTTTTCCTGGTTAACGAAAATCAATACGACAGGTGCTGGAAAGATTATGATTCACTTTATCGTCTGAGCGCCACACTCGACTTCAACGGACGCGAAGACCATTTTGCACTCTCCTCCTACAATATGGCACAGGCCATGAAAAATGATTTCCCTGAAGTGAAGGCTGCTACAATGATATTCAGGACAAGTTTTTCGAATGATCAGGTTGGTGTTACCGTTTACCACAATGACGAAATGCATGAAATACCTTCCTACACCATGGCCGATGCCGACTTTTTCAGCGTTTTTGATTACCCGTTTCTCGAAGGAGACCCACTAACAGCACTTACCGAACCCAAAAGTCTGGTAATTAGTAAAAGTATCGCAGCAAGCATTTTTGGAAAAGAAAAAGCACTTGGCGAACTGATACGAATCAATGCGAATACTTATAAGGTGACAGGGGTTATCGATAAACAGCCCTGCTCTACGCATTTACAGTTTGATGCACTGATCTCGATGAGTACGATGGCACAGGACCAAATTAGTCAAATGAAAAGAGACTGGTTCTGGTTGCTGGGCTACACCTATATCAGGTTTAAATCGCCTGAGTTTGCTGCGGATTTCGGCCAAAAGCTGGACTTGTTGCGCGAAAACACCATCAAACCCTGGATAAAGGAAGTGAATGTGGATGGCGACATCAAAATGGCAATCGAAGCTGTATCAGGCATTCATTTCAATAATCGCCTGCAATACGACAGCCCCACCAATACCAATCAGCGATTTGTAAATATGTTTGCATACATCGCTATCTTCCTGCTGCTGATCGCTTCAATTAATTATATGAACCTTGCCACAGCGCGATCGATCAAACGAGCCAGAGAAATTGGCATCAGAAAAGTGGCTGGTGCACATAAACCCCAGCTGGTGCTTCAGTTTTTGGGCGAAAGTGTTTTCACCACACTTTTTGCTTTTTTGCTGGCATTATTCATCACCGAACTCATACTTCCGTGGTTCAGCCAGCTGATTGCAATCGATCTCAAACTTGCTGCATTGTATCAGGCAAGCGGATTGATTTATGGCATCGGATTGCTTTTGATTGTGCTGGCACTCGGATTGCTGAGCGGAAGTTTTCCTGCTTTTGTGCTTTCCTCCTTCACCCCGCTGGATGTGCTTCGCTCAGGTGGTGTTTCGTCCGGCTCCAGGCGCATTTTCAATGCAGCCAATTTGCGCAAAATACTGGTTGTATTTCAGTTTTTAATTGCTATCGGAATGATTATAAGTACCTTGATTGTATCAGATCAATTAAGTTATATGCGCAAACATGATAGCGGCATTTCACTCGATCAGGTAATGGTGATACATTTTCCTTCTGATACTACATTGTACAACAATAAAGAAGTCCTCCGTCAGGAATTACTGAAATTACCAGAAGTAAAAGAGGTTTCGCTTCCCGAAAGTTTGCCGGGATATCAATCCGGAAGGTTGATGTTCTTTTTGGGAGATACGGCCAAACCCGAGGTGCGCACCATGAATTTATATGTAGTTGATCACGAATTTTTTGATCTGCTTGGCATCGAAACGATTGAAGGCAGAACATTTTCAAGGGAATATCCCAATGATGTAAATACCGCATTTGTTGTAAATAAATCAGCAGCTGATTTTCTGGGATACGACAATCCTGTGGGTGTTGAGATGAATTGCGGAATGGGTGTAGAGGGGAAAATCGTGGGTATGGTAAAGGATTTTAACTATACCAGTCTCCATAACCCTATTGAACCGCTGGTTTTTATCCTTAGCAGAGGTAAGCCCGATTATGCAGCCATTAAAATAAAAGGAAATGACCTTCCGGGAGCCATTAAAAAAATAGAGGAGCAATGGCTTGGATTCGATCAAAAGCATTTTTTCAATTATAATTTTCTTGATCAGCATTTTCAAATACAGTATCAACGCGAAGAAAAAATGCTTTCGCTCTTTGGATATTTCTCATTTATAGTGGTTTTAATCTCCAGTCTCGGGCTTTATGGCTTATCTGCCTTTACCATCGAACAACGCACCAAAGAGATTGGAATCAGAAAAATCTTAGGCAGTAACCCTTCGCAACTGATACGCTTGTTGATGTCCGACTTTCTGAAGCTGGTGATTTTGGCCGGCATCATCGCTTTGCCAATAACATATTATCTGATGGATGAATGGATGAACGAATTTGCGATTCGTGTCGGACTAAATCCTGTATGGTTTGGGGCTGGCATTTTGCTGGCCGTTGTGATTGCCCTGCTCACGGTTTTTGCTCAGGCCTTAAAAGCTGTAAACAGAAATCCTGTTGATGCGATCAAATATGAATGATTGTAACTCAAAATAAAGGATAAATCATGACCAGGCATTTGATCATCGTATTTTTAAGAACCCTAAAACGGCAATGGCAGTATAGCTTGATAAATCTTCTCAGCATGGCTATTGGCCTGGCTGTTACAACGCTAATCCTTCTCTATGTTTTTAATGAATACAGCTATGATCACTTTCATGACCAGTCAGAGAGCTTACATCGTATAACCCTAAATTACCATCAACAGGAGCATCAATTTGGAACGCCAACAATTCCTGCAGCAGTAGGTCCTTCACTTTTTGAAACCTTTCCTGAGATTGAAGCGTTTTGCAGGACAACATTGCCTGAAAAAGGCTATCTGCTTTACGAAAACAAAGCCTTTGAAGCCGATAAAATCATGTACGCCGATTCTGGTTTTTTTAGTCTCTTTTCCTTTCAGTTGATTAATGGCCACCCAGCTGAAGCCTTGAATGGGATTCACAAAGCGGTGTTAAGCAATACCTTAGCTGAACAGCTTTTTGGAAATTCAAATCCAATAGGTCAGTTAATACAACTCAACGGACAGGAAAACTGGATTGTGAGCGGAGTTGTTAAACAGGCACCTCAAAATTCAAGTATTCAATTTGATGTTTTGCTTTCGTTCGAGACACTCTATAACAACCCTGGCTTGCATATGGATTGGAACGGAGGGAATCAATATCCAACTTACGTGAAGCTTAGTAAATCTTTTAATGAAGAAACCTTTAGAAAAAAACTACCCGACTTTCTCTACGAAAAGATAAATAAACAGCTTGAAAACAGTGGATTTACAGTAGATTTATTGCTTGAACCTCTTCATGATATTCATCTGCACTCATCAGTATCGGGATCCAATAAAGCACTGAGTAATTTGCGCATTTTCACTTTGGTTGCCTTTTTTGTTCTACTTATCGCTTGTTTTAATTTTACCAATATTTCCACAGCATCCTCTTTACGAAGAGCTAAAGAAATAGGAATAAAGAAAGTGCTTGGTGCAACAAAGAGCGGGCTAATCAGACAATTCCTCGCCGAATCGGTTATGATGAGTATGATAGCCTTTCTGGGTGCACTATTGCTAATCGAATTAATTCTCCCCTATTATAATGCCTTGATTGGAAAAGACTTGCGATTGTCGGATGCTCCGTTTGCGTTTCAACTTTCGATGATCTTATTGGTTATTTGTAGTGGTTTGCTTGCAGGTATTTATCCTGCATGCTACCTGTCATCATTCAGACCAATAAAAGCGCTCAAAGGGGCTTTTGATAATGTTAGGAGGAAACATCTGCTGCCTAAGAGTCTCGTCTTGGTGCAATTTTTGGCTGCCTCGGTCTTGATCAGTTGTAGCCTTACAATATACTTACAGTTAAACTATTTAATGTCCTTTGATAAAGGGTTCGAATCTGACCAAGTGCTTACAGTCGCACTACCATCATCACAGGCTCGACAAGCTGTGGGAAAGCTTAAACAGGAAATCAGCAGCCTGCCTCAAGTTAATAATTGCGGTGCTGTTACTGACTTACCAGGCGCTGGAGTAAGCCTAAATGGTTATAAACCTGAAGGAATCGAAAATCCAGTTATGATTCATGTAATGGATGTAGATGAAAGGGCGTTAGATGTGTTTGGCATCGAAATCATCAACGGCAGAAATTTCGATCCCTCCTTCGCTGCTGATAAAAAGGCATATTTGGTTAATGAAACTTTTGTCAAATATTTTGACTACAAAGACCCTTTAGGTAAAACCATCCAAAGAGATGGAAAGCTTCCAATTATCGGTGTGGTAAAAGATTTTCATTTCAATTCCTTACACGAGCCACTGAAGCCATTAATTATTACAATGCATCCATACGAGGGCTATTATTATTTAGTAATAAGCATTAAACAACCTTTAAACGAAATACTTACAAATAGTATTCAAAATATTTGGAGAAGCAATTTACCCAATGATCCCTTCATAGTTAACAAGCTAAACACTTATCTCGGAAAAGCCTATCAAGATGAACAAAAGTTGGGTGATTTGCTTGCATGGTTTACGGTAATTGGGCTGCTAGTAGCAACTATGGGCCTTTTTGGCCTGGCAGGCTTAATGATCAACCAGCAGCTCAAAGAACTGGGCATCAGAAAAATTTTAGGAGCATCTCCCTTACAGCTATTACTATTTACCGGGGGCAATTTTTCACTTCTTGTGATAATCGCTAACATTTTAGCTATTATACCCGTATGGCTCTTTATGGAAGAATGGTTATCCAATTTCAGTGCTCATATTCCGCTACCCATTTGGATATTTCCTTTAACATTAAGCTTTTGTCTTTTCCTGGCCTGGATGAGTATATTTTGGCAGGCCTTACAGGCCAATAGAATAGCACTCATCAATGTCGTCAATTACGAATAAATCAACAACAGTTCATCCAACACATTTAATATTCATTAAATATTTGACTTATGTGGCTCAATTACTTCAAAATCGCTTTCCGAAATGTGTTGAAGCATAAAGTAACAGCAAGCATCAACATTATTGGCTTATCCATCGGTCTGGCCAGTTTTATCCTCATCCTGATGTATGTAAAGGACGAACTGAGCTATGATCGTTACCATCAGGATGCTGACCGCATTTACAGACTCATCAGCAAACATGATTTTGAAGGCGTGGGCGAAGATGCTGCCAGCGCGCCTTTTCCGGTTGGCCCAACCATCCTGAGCGAATACCCGGGAATGATCGAACAAACCGTTAGGGTTTTCAATTTCCAGGCTCCTAGAAGTCTTGTGCAATTGGGAGAGAAATCATTTAATGAAAGGCGGTTGTTCTTTGCCGACTCTAATTTCTTTCAGCTCTTTGACTTCAACTTTATCTATGGCGACCCAAAAACTGCCTTAAATGAATCATTTGCCGTTGTAATTACCAAAGCTACCGCTCAAAAATACTTCGGCAACGAAAATCCAATGGGCAAAATACTGCGCTACGAAAACCGCTTCGACCTTAAAGTAAGCGGGGTGGTCGAAGGAGTGCCTTCGAACAGCCATTTCAGGTGGGATATGATGGCTTCGATGGCATCGGTAAAAACCATGTACCGTGGCAGGTTGCCGCAAACATGGGTTTGGAATCCCTGCTGGACTTACCTCAAACTAAAAGAAGGCATAAAACCTGAAAACCTTGCGGCTGATTTCCCAAACTTTGTTGAAAAATACTTTTATGATGCCATGAAAGAAAGCATCACGCTTTTTCTGCAACCGCTTACCGACATCCACCTGCACTCGCGACTGGATTACGAGATAGAACCCAATGGCAATATGGTTTATGTAATCATCTTGTCTGCTATTGCCGTTTTTCTGCTGCTTATAGCTGTAATTAACTTTATGAATCTAAGTACAGCAACCTCTTCAAGGCGTGCGCGTGAGATTGGAATGAAAAAAGTTGTCGGAGCCGGCAAACCAGAGCTTATCAAACAATTCCTTGGCGAAGCCGTCTTAATGAGCTTTTTTGCCCTGCTGCTATCCCTACTCCTTGTTGAGTTTAGCCTGCCCTGGTTCAACAATCTCGCTGATAAGTCACTTTCGCTGCAACTCCTTCTTGAACCAGATTTTGCTATCCTGATAGTTGCATTAGGTCTTTTTACCGGACTGCTTTCCGGCTTATATCCAGCTTTTTACCTCTCATCTTTTCAGCCACTCAAGGTATTGAAAGGACAATTTACCGGCGGAGCACGCTCCGGAAAAGCACGTAAAATACTGGTAGCAATACAATTTGCTATTTCTGTTGGCCTGATCATTAGCACACTGGTGGCCTTTGACCAGCTTAACTACCTGCGCAATGCCGATTTGGGATTCAATAAATCTGCTGTGGTATTTGTTCCGGTAAATAGAACACCAATAATTCCCCAATATGAAGCTTTTAAACACGAGTTGGAGCAGCACAGTGCGATTGTTTCCGTAACGGCGCTCGACGACATTTTTGGTGTAGCACATAATACACATGAGTTCAGACCCGAGGGTTTCCCGGAAGATAAATGGCAGTTTTATCCCGCTTTGGTGATTCAGCACGATTTCCTTAAAACCTTTGAAATACCTATCGTTGCAGGAAGAGATTACAACAGGGAAAATAAAACCGATCCCATGGATGCCATCCTTATCAACGAGGCAATGGTAAAACATCAGGGTTGGGGTTCGAACGAAGAAGCCCTTGGAAAAAAGTTCAAATCGCTGGCGGGCGAAGAAAGAGTTGTTGGGGTTTTTAAGGATTTTAACGCTACTTCACTACACCAAGGCTCAACCCCTTTCGTGTTGAATATCAAAGAAGAAGAACGAGTCAATGGTTTCTTCCTGCGTTATATTGCCATCAGAATTGCACAAGGTGCTACCGCACAGGCGCTTGATGTTATTGAGCAAACTTTTCAGCAATATGCTCCCGGACGTCCTTTCGAGTTTAGCTTTTTAGCTGATGAACTGGACAAACAATACCGTGAAGAGGAACGACTTAGCAGGTTTTCACTTGCCCTTACAGTTTTGATTATCCTGGTTGCCGGCCTTGGTCTTTTTGGTCTGGTTTCGTATATGATCGGACAGCGCCGTCGCGAAATTAGCATTCGCCTTACATTGGGAGCCAACCTTCATCATATGCTGGCATTATTTTTCAAGGAATACCTGCTTATCATTGGCATTGCCAACCTGATTGCATGGCCCTTAAGCTGGTTCCTGCTAAACGATTGGCTGAATAATTTTGCCTATCGCACCACAATCAGCCTAAGCTATTTTGGACTGGCCGCTATTGTCAGTCTGTTGCTTACATTGGCAATCATCAGCTGGCGAACGCTGGCAGCTATGCATCATAATCCCATGCAAGCCTTAAGATCGGAGTAAGCTCTCAAAAGCCATTCAATGGGATGGTCACCGTTGGGATCAACAAGAGAAAGCCCAATATTACCAGTATAAGTATAAGCGGCCAAACCCATTTCACCCACTTCTGGTAGGGAATTCGCGCCACTCCCAACACGCCTATGAGTATTCCGGAGGTGGGTGTAATCATATTCGTGAAACCATCACCAAACTGAAACGCCATAACTGTGGCCTGCCGCGATATGCCAATTAAATCACTAAATGGCGCCATAATGGGCATGGTAATCGCTGCTTTGGCCGAGCCCGAAGGAATCACAATATTGATAACCGTTTGGATCAGATACATCACTCCTACTGAAGCAATATTTCCAAAATTTACCATTGCTTTGGATAAGCCATAAAGGATAGAATCGATGATGCCGCCATCCTCCAATATCACGATGATTCCGCCAGCAAGTCCCACAATCACGGCTGCCGACATGATATCATTTACACCTTCAAGAAACAGTTTGGCTATCTCATCAGCAGACTTATTGATAGCCAATCCGCTGGCCACGCCAAGAGCAAGAAATAAGGTAGCTATTTCCATCACATACCAACCGTAGCCCATCACCCCTACAATCAGGTAAAAAATAGTGTAAGTGAGCAAAAGCAGAATAAAATAATGTACCGACTTCTTGAGTGTAAAATACCCAAGAATCACAAAGAATACTGCGCTCAACGGAATGATATAAAAACTAATATTACTATTTCCAATATGCAATGTTGATTCCGGATAAAAAAGCGAAAAAATGCCCAGCGCAACTGTAATAATGGCATAAACTATCCAGGCCATGCGTGGTGTATAATAAACTACTTCGCGCGATTCGTCCTGTTCTCTGGCACGCCAATATGCATCTTCTTCATAAACAGGAGAAAGAGAAGGTTTGCGCCGGATTTTTGCAGCATAACGCAACACAAAATAAATCCCCACCGCATTGATAACCAACCAACTAATCATGCGGTATTCAATTCCGGAAAACAAAGGAATGTCTGCCAAACCCTGAGCTATTCCTATTGTAAATGGGTTAAGAATTGCCCCCGCAAAGCCCAAATGAGCACCAACATAAACCATGCTCACTCCAACAATTGAATCGTAGCCCATCGAAATGGCCAGCGGAACAATAATGATAGCAAAGGCTATGGTTTCTTCGCTCATCCCAAAAACCGCTCCAAAAACGCTGAACAACAGCATCACAAGGCTGATGATAATATTATCAACCCCAATTTTTCTGATCAGGCTGTTGTGACCAATCTTTCGGGTAAATTTCAAA
The DNA here is from genome assembly GCA_018399335.1 of Bacteroidales bacterium. Lineage (GTDB taxonomy): Bacteria > Bacteroidota > Bacteroidia > Bacteroidales > F082 > UBA5536. The sequence goes on from JAGYNM010000023.1 coordinate 23,403, forward strand.
AAGTCATAAATCCCTACGTCAATGGCTTTGCTTTGGTTCATGATCCAAAACGCACCACCTATCATCAAAATGAAAATGATGATGTTACTTTGCTTAACAAAGCCTTTAAATAGTGCCGAAAAAACCTGCCAGGTTTGTGGACTGGCATTAAATTCCTGCTGAGCCTCCTCCGGAAGTTGATCCTGATAAAAAAACTGCAGCGTAGCAGTTGATCCTTGTTCAGTTTCATTAATTATTTCTACATACTTTCCGGGAGGAATAATCCATGTTAACACCGCAGCCAGCAGGATGATAAAAAAAACAATTACATAGGTGTGGGGTACTTTACGCGATTTTGCCATAATTAGCTAAAGTTTAGTTTTAGTTCAGGATTTCATCCATTCAAATAGTTGATAATGCTGCCCATCCATTCCAAGATTAGTATAGGTTTTTTGAGCAGTCTCATTTGTTCGTTCCACATACAAACGAAT
>JAGYNM010000024.1 GCA_018399335.1 Bacteroidales bacterium
AACGACACTTCTTCTGGAAGCAATCACAAATTCATAAACAAAATCCGACTCAGGATCTTCAAAGATGCGTTTCTCAAGTTTCAACTCAAACAATCTGTCGTTAAACTCCTGCGAAGAAGAAATCGCTTGCATGATACCATTCTCATAATGAAAATAATACCATTCCGATTGACTGGGTTGCAGATAAATGGTAACCGCATCCCCCGCCCTGCCCTTTTCAAATACCACTATGCCATTCAAACTTTTATTCACCTGATTTCTCAATGCATTAGATAAGCGAACTTCGCCTTGTGAGATGAAAGCACTACGTTCAGGATCCCAACTCATATTCAAGTTGTTAAATACCAGACTTTTCTGATAGACATCAGGTATTCTGCGCGGTGAGCCATAAAGGCTTAATTCTGATTGTACCCTATTCAGCTCATCAGTTCCGGAAAGCAATCCAAGCGTGTACAAATAATTACTTTGGCTGAGCAACGCTCCGGATTTCGCAGATTTATTGATGCTGTCCGACATCATCTGCAAGAGTTTTTCGTCGAAAATAAAATCAAAGATTGCCGTTACATTTATATTTGAGCTGTCAGGAATCATCAGGTATTCATAATTTCCAACAACTTTTAAATCAACAAGAGGCAGATCCAAACCGAGATCCAATTCGCCTTTACCCTTTATCAGACAGCGATTTACAGCAAGGTCAAGTGTTGAAGAATTACCATTTTCCGCTGGTGATTCAAGTCGGTAGGCATTGCTCGATCGGTCGTACCGAAGCGTACCATAAACACTATTTACGCTGTAAACATTACTTGACCTTTTATCGTTTAGAAACGCACCATAATATTGCCGATCCAATGGGTCAAAATAAAAACCTGCATGAAGCCTTTGTCCCGATTCGTCAAGTAAAATGGTATCAAGCGGAATGCGAATATCGCGCGGATCAATTGTCGAATTAAATCTTACCCAAGGTATATCTTGCTGATTGCAAGCATATACAGCTTGAAAAACACCTTCAAAATTAAGTAAAGGTTTATTGGCTTTTAAATAGGTTTTGCCGGCATATTTAAAATTTGGCCCAAGCCTGAATAGTTGCTCCTTTGCTATATATCCTGAAGCTGTTGTTATCCCATTTTCATCCGGAAAGATTGCAGAAAACACAATTGGAAATGTATTTTCTTCATAATCAATATATTGATACTCTCCTGAAGCTTCAAACTGCTTTCGACCAAAAATAGTAACTGTCGAATTTGAAAAATGATGTTGTCGAATCGCAGTATCTGCGATGACATAAGCATTTTCTAAGGTTTCCATCCGTGCACCTTCGTGAATATGCACCTTTCCATCAAATGGAAAAACAGCAGCATCAGCCGTTTTAATAATTCTTACATCATTAGCCTCTATCGCATAAGTTTTGATGTTGTAACTGGCCTGTAAGCTAAAAAATGACAGAGAATCCTGATCCGGGTGAACAGAAATAAACTCAGAACCAACCAGTTTCAAATCAATCAACTGATTAAAGGAAAGAGAATCAAAATCTATCTGTTTTTCATAAACAGTATTTTCCAGATTAATCTTGTCTTCATCCATGAGCCATTTGGCCTCAACAAGAGTGGAAATATAATTGTTAAAAGGAAATGACAGAGAACTTCCTCCGTTACTTTGACCAAACAAAGCTTCTCGCTTGGCGAAATCAACCACCGAATTGTATTTGAGCGCCACAAAAGCTGGTTCTCCACCCAAGGCTGTTAGCAGCGTAAAATCAGAGGTATCTGCCGTAAAAGCCTGCTGATCAAAATCAAAATAATTCGATTTCATAAAGGCTTGTCCAAATGAAAGCTCGCCATCAGCCTTAATATCAGTCGGATCAAGGGTTGCTATACCTTCGAAAATTGCATTATTGTAGAAAATCAAAGGCTTATTAAGCGTTTCCAAAATCACCTGATTTGTATCTGTCAACCAGGAAAAATGAATGGAGTCGGCCTGAGCTTGAGGAAAGGAATAAGGCAATTCCATTTCGGCCATTGAAAACCTCTGTGCAAGTGCTCTAACCTCATCCGGGAAGAACACAAAGCTATCCGATCGCGTTTCAGAAGGCCCGTATTCCAGTGCTCCGCTGCCCCAAAAGCCTTGATTACCCAAAAACAAACTGTCGGCAAATAGTGCCTTTTCGTCATACAATGGCTTGGGATCTTCAAATTGATGCCTGAATCCCAAAGAATAATCCTGTAGAACGATGAGTGGTTCCTGAATAGCCGGAAAAATCCCGGCTGAATTTAAATAGCCTCCAAAACGCAAGTTATCGGTGCTAAAATCATCCAGACTATCAATTTCAAAAGGATCGACAACATAATAAAAATCATCCTTTAACAATCGGTTTTCATTAATCGAAGGCTTTTGAAAATATACATATGACTCGTTTTTACTATCGAAAACAGGATATTGAGGGGATAATTTATTTCCGGATTTGTTATCAGCCTGATCAATGTAGAGTGTTCCTGACATGTCGGCAATAACATTTCGAACTCTGGTATAATCGCGGCTTCCATCTGCTCGTTTTGGTTGATCAAAAAGTGGAACAAAAAAAGATAATGAGTCAACCTGCGTAAAATTAAGTTTAAACTGGTCGTAATCAAAACTGGATTCCCTGGTGTAAAACTCAAACAAGCCTGCACCAACAAAACCGGAAAACGTAAAATCCCTGTTTTTTCTGATTGCAATCTGCTGTTCATCAGGCATTATACGAACATGCTGCGCACTACTCAAAGTAATTTCATTAACACCGGAAACATTCAAAATCAGACTATCGAGATTCATTACCATATTAGGCTTCAAAGAGGAAGTAGTGCTGTTAATCTGAATAACATCATAATCTTTATCACCACTTCTGGCGCTTAAAGTATTGAAAAAACGATCTTTTACAGTGGCAATTCTCTGATCAGGGTCATAAACCAAATAGCCTTCAGCTGCTAATCTCAATAGCTGAGTAAGCGCCTGTTCCTCAGGCTTCTTTATAAATTCCGCATACCAGCTTAACAGAATCTCATTTTCCTTGTCATATGCTTCAAGATAATTCTCAATGGAAAACATAGGATGAAGATTATCGATAAGTCGCAGGCGATCAAAATCAGCATATGAAAAATAATTCATGGATTGCAGATAACCTGAATTTTCAGACCGCATGCCTTCCAACTGTCTGAAATGAATTTCAGGCTTATCAACAGACCAGTAAAGCGCCTCAAAATGAAGGTCTAGCATGTGATATGAGTCGAAAAAAGGGCTATCTGCCAATCCTGTTTCCGTTCTGAACAGGATTATTTGGCGTAGCTTATTATCATAGCGCATATTGGCATCCGGGTGAAAAATAGAATCACCCTCCATCGGAATTGTCATCGTTACACTATTCGAAATAACCCTGTCGTCCGCCAAAACAAACTCGGAAGACTGCAAAGTGGCCCGTAGTTTTTCGTCCTGAAAAAACAAAAATTTAGCTTTTGTTTTACCATTTCCAACCGCTTTTATTGTAGCGCCTTCCATTGCAAATCCACCCTGGTAGGTAATATCTTTGTAAATATCCTTTAACTCATAATCCTTAAAATAAGCGTTAAATCGCGGGTAGGATGTTCTGCTTCCGGGTGGGCTGCTAAAAACCTTATCTTCAAACCGGCCAAGCATCTGGAAATTAAAATACTTCTTGTACGAAAACGTCACTGAATCAGCACTGTATTCCGATTGGCTCAGGTCGATAGTGTAATCTTTCAATGTAACTTGTATTGCTTCATCCAGATCGAAACGCCACCAATCTATTTGTCCTCCAATTCCTTCCCATTGATTTGTGAGCGCTGAATAAATCCCTGAGGTATTTTTTATCAAGGAACTGTCACGTCGTGTGGCACAAACAAGATCAGTCTTTAAAACCTGAATAATCAAGGCGGTATCAGAAGCAAAGCGGTAATCGGCGTTTCTCAAAAACCATGACGAAGAACCTCGTTCAGAGATAACCTCATTTTGTAACAATTGATTTGAAACAGCTAAATGTGAACTAAAGTTCCTTTGCGATTGATTATCAAGTATTTGTTTTGTGAATGTCAGCCAATTCAAAACACTTTGCTCGGGTTGCTGGCTAAATGCTAACTCATTGAGAGCGACATAAAAGTCATAAAAAAAAGGATAATTTCTGTACTTTTTTTGGAAGAGTTCTTCACTGATATCTTTAATCAAATCCTTCTCTGCTTTCGAAAAACGCCCCGACTGCCATCTGGGTATAAAGGCCTGCATCAGTAATTTCCCATCGTTCTTGAAGGTTCGGTTGGGTGTATCATCCAGCATAGCAGCAATCTGCTGGATGAAAAGATCTGAATCAGCACTGAAATAAGCTTCATCCTGCCCAAAGCTATAAAAGCCCGGCAGCAAGAAAAAAAACAGTAAAAAGCTTCTAATGAAGCGTTTAATCATAAGCAAAGATAGATGTAAGGTGTTAGTTTTTAAACTCAACGGCCACCCAATTATTTTTTTCTAAAAACTTTTGAATTGTTAATCCCAACAATTCCGCTTTTTGCTTAATAATGGCCAAATCGGATTGATAAAACCCACTAAATAAAATTGTTCCGCCCGGAATTAATGCTTGCTTGTAGGCTTGCATATCTTCCAGCAAAATATTTCTGTTGATATTAGCCAGAATTACATCAAATTTTCTGTTTCCGATGGTGGCTGCATCTCCCAATTCTACAGTGATTTTGCTGCAATCATTTAAAGCAGTATTTTCCTGAGCATTATTAAAAGCCCACTCATCATTGTCGATTGCCACGACTTTACCTGCACCCATTTTCTCTGCCAAAACAGCCAATACTGCAGTGCCTGAACCCATATCGAGCACTGTTTTACCTTTGAAATTAAGATCAAGCATCAAAGCAATCATTTGTGCCGTTGTTTCGTGATGGGCTGTCCCAAACGACATCTTAGGAGAAATAATCAGCTCATAATCAAATTGATCGGAAGGCTGATGAAAGGGTGCACGTATTCTGCATTTATCCAGAATCACAACATCATCATAAGCCGCTTCCCAGTTGGCATTCCAGTTTTCTTCAGGCATTTTGTTTGTGGCAATCAGTGCTATGTCTGCAAACTCATCCTTCGAAAGAATCTGATCAATTTCAGATCGAACAAAATGTTCTTCAGGACAATAGGCCCTGAAAAACATTTCGTCGTCCATAAAACTATCGCATCCGGCCTCGGCCAGCAAAGCCGTCAGCATTTCTATTTTAGCTTCCGTTGTGGGAAGGGTAAATTGAAGCTCGAGGTAATTGGGCATCTTAGTTTGAGGCCTGTTTGCAAATAGAAATAAATTCTTCGGCTTTGAGTGATGCACCTCCAATCAATCCACCATCAACGCCTTCCTGCGAAAATATTTCTGTTGCATTTTCCGAATTACAGCTACCACCATACAAAATCATTGTAGCCTTCGCAACCTCATCTCCGTAGCGCTCTGCCAGCAAAGTACGTATGTAGGCATGCATATCTTTGGCTTGCTCAGGAGTAGCCGTCATACCGGTTCCAATCGCCCAAACTGGTTCGTAAGCAATGATAACCTTTGCAAACTCATTAGTATCAAGATGGAAAAGCCCGTGACGAATTTGTCTTCTGACCACTTCAAGGTGTTTTCCTGACTCTCTTTCAGGCAGCGATTCTCCAACACAAAAAATCGGAATCAAATTATTCGCAAGTGCCTGATTTACCTTGATTGTCAACATTTTATCATCTTCATTGAAATATTTTCTGCGTTCGCTGTGACCTAAAATACAATGGGTAATATCCATTGAGGCCAGCATAGCAGCTGAAACTTCACCCGTATAAGCTCCAGAATCAAAAGGACTGATATTTTGTGCACCTACTTTAAAAAGACCTTCTTCCATATAGTCAGTTGCCATTTCAATAAATGGGAAAGAAGGGCAAATAATAACCTCTGCCGTAGGTTTTACTTCTTCGAGCTGATCCATCAAATCGTGAATGAGGTCTTCAGCCTCCTGAAACGAAAGATTCATCTTCCAGTTACCGGCTACAATTTTGTTACGCATAACCAATTTTTTAAGTTGTTAGAGTATTTAAGCTAAACGAATTCGGGGATCTAAAATCCCGTAAATAATATCTACAAAAATATTAATAAAAATCAAGATAACAGCAATCAACAATACGGCTCCCATAATTAATGGAAGATCGTATTTTTCGAGCGCTTCAACAATTAGCATACCAATGCCTTTCCAGTCGAAAACGTATTCGACAAAAACCGCGCCGGCCAAAAGCGAAGCAAACCAACCCGAAACCGCTGTTACAACCGGATTCAAGGCATTTCGCAGCGCGTGAAATCCCATCACACGCGATGCTGACAAGCCTTTTGCCTTTGCTGTGCGTATGAAATCCATACCCATTACTTCGTTTAATGAGGTTCGGGTGAGTTCTGTTACAATCGCTAATGGTCTGATGCCTAAAGTAATAGCAGGCAAAATTAAATTCTTAAGCTGCAATTTAGCCCCTGCTCCATAATCATCAACTTCATAAAGACTTCCAAACATATCAAGCCCAGTGAAATCAGACAAAAGAAAACCAAAAACCCAGGCCATTAAAATAGCGGCAAAAAAAGATGGTACCGACATTCCAAGGCTGGTGAGCACAAGAATAAACTGGTTAAACCAGGCCTTATCAACAACCACAGTTAAAAATCCTAAAAGCAAACCAACGCTAAAAGCCAAACCAACTGCCAAACCCGCTAACAAAAGAGTTTTGGGAAAGGCCTCAGCAAGCATACTTGTTACCTTCTTTCGGGTTTGAAACGACTCCCTTAACCAGGGGTATTTTAAAACTAAAGTAACTGATTTTAATTGAATTAACTCAATCGAAGGGCTATATTTTTCACTATCGTAAAACCAGGAAGATTGCGCATTTTTTGTGGTGTGAACCGAAAGTGGCGACAGATCGTTTAAATAATTCAGATACTGCAAAACAAGTGGCTGATTCAATCCCAGCTCATTGCGGATTGCATCCACGGCTTCCTGATCTGCACGCTGACCGAGCATCATGCGGGCAGGATCGCCGGGCAATATCGTAAACAAAACAAAAACCAAACTTACAACCCCAAAAAGGACTACCAAACCATACAGCAATTTTCGCACAATATAGGATCCCATGGATTATCCGGTATTTATTGTGTCAATTCTTTGATAAGTTGTTCCAATTCATTTCCTTGTGGAAAGTCGTTGTAATGCCATTTTTCCTTCACCACACCTTGATCCATCCAAATCAGTCCGGGATTGGATCTCACCATGGTTTTCAGCACAATATCATCTGCATAATACACTTCGTAAAGTGCTGGATATTGTTCATATAAGGCACTGACTTCATCTGGTAAAGAAGATGTTAGCCAAACAATCCCGTTTCCTTCTGATGAAGCAAATTCATCAATATTGGCAATTTTTTCAAAAACCTCGTGTGGCACTTTTGAAAGATCATAAGCGACAAACACCAATAAATCAGGGGAATCAAGTATTACCGAAGTCATCTCATTTCCTGCTTCATCTTCAGCAAATAATCCATGATCGGGCAAATCGCCAACAACTTCTGTGCGCTGATCCACAAATTCCCAATTGGTCAGCCAGATGCTGTCGTTCCAAGGATAATTGGGTGAAAGGTATTCCTCCTCCTCGCCAGTTGCTTTGTTACGATAAGTAAGATAAACACGCGATTCCTGTTCTCCTTCCGGATTCATTTGTTTTCCAACTTTCCAGGCTCTGAAATCCATCATTGGAAGGTGGTTGTAATTATAAAGTGAAAAATATCCAAAACCAATGAAATAAGCAACAATTAAAATAGTCTGAAATGCTTTTGAAATACTGATTGTGAATCGTTTACGGCTTGCATAGATGATAAAGACAAAAACCATTAACACAACATTTTTGTAAAATGTTTCCCAGTTCGTAAGCTTAATGGCATCGCCAAAACATCCGCAATCAGGCACTGGCTCGTACAAAGCGTCATAAAAAGTTAAGCCCGTAAAAAAGATCATCATCAACAGTAACACTTTAGAAACGAACTGCATACGAATTCCTGTGATCAGTGCAAGTCCGATCACAAATTCAGTTACTGAAAGTAAGACAGATAATCCGAGCGAAAGAAATGATGCCCATTCAGTGCCATAAGCTATAAAATAATCTTCGATACGATAAGCTGTCCCCAGGGGATCAACTCCTTTTACAAATCCTGAAAAAATAAAAACAATTCCAACAATCCAGCGGCTGATAATCCTTAACACACGATTCATAGACATTCTTTTAGGAAATTTTCTCATTTTGAAGGATTAATGCAAAAACTGCATAATTAATGATATCAAAATAATTAGAAGCTACACCTTCCGAAGCAATTGTAACACCTTCATTATCTTCTATCTGCTTAATTCTCAATAATTTTACCAAAATTATATCCGTAAGTGAGCTGATGCGCATTTTCCGCCAGGCCTCATCATAATCATGGTTCTTATTTTGCATAAGTTGAAAAGCCTCATTCAAAACTTTTTGATGCGCATCAATGGCCTGAGCCACTGAAAAATCTATTTCTACAACAGATTTATACTCCAGCTGGATAATTGCCATTGCGGCATAATTCACTATACCAATAAATTCGTCAGCAATGTCATCATCAATTTTGCGCGTCATTTTTTCCTGTATGCTTCTGATACGCTTTGCTTTTATATAGAGCTGATCAGTAACTGACGAAGGACGAAGCGCGCGCCATGCAGCGCCATAATCCTGTAATTTTTTTTCGAACAATGCGGAACAGTTCTCTATAACTTGCTGATATTGTTTAGCAGTATCGGGCATAAGAATTGAATAAGTGTTGATTACAAAAGCTTAAATTTGCCAAAAAAAAGCATGCGAACGGCATTCTCGTTTCGGCAAATCGCCGGTAAAAATAGCGAATTTTTACCAGATCAAAGACTCGTTTTTAAAGGAAAGACGCTCGAATTAGACCAGCCAAAAATTATGGGAATCCTTAACATTACGCCGGATTCCTTTTACCAAAATAGTCGCATTCAGCATCTTGACCAACTCCTCAATCAAGCAAATCAAATGCTCGAAGAAGGTGCGCACTGCCTCGATCTGGGAGCAGTCTCCACCCGCCCGGGATCTGGATTTGTTTCTCTTCAGGAAGAAGCCGACCGCTTGCTCGAACCCCTGGAGTTGCTCCGAAATAATTTTCCAGACACCTGGATTTCAGTCGATACTTACCGATCGCAAATTGCAAAACAGGCCATCGAAAATGGTGCCAGCATGATCAACGATATTTCAGGTGGAACCTTCGATGAAAATATGTTGCCGGTCGTGGCAAAAAATAATGTTCCTTATGTTCTGATGCATATCCTCGGAACACCGGAAACCATGCACAAACAAACGCTCGAAGCCAACGAAGTAATCACAAAGGTGAAAGATTTTTTTGCAATACAAGTTGATAAATTATTAAGTTTGGGTGCATCTCAAATTATACTGGATCCTGGTTTTGGTTTTGGCAAAACACTTGCCGCCAATTACAAATTATTCACTGGTTTTGAAACGATTAATCCAAGGAATTTTCCTTTATTGACAGGCGTATCAAGAAAATCCATGATTAGAAAAGTATTAAACATTGAACCCGAAAACGCCATCAATGGCACAACAATTCTACACACATGGGCTTTACAGCAGGGAGCAACATTTTTACGCGTTCATGATGTTAACGCGGCAGCGGAATGTATCAAGTTGTGGCAATATATGAAAGGTGTAATACAAGAAGAGAATGATTAACTTTGCTTTCCAATAATTAGATCAGGCAGTCTTGCAAAAAAAATTGACATGCTAAACACAATTTATCCGCTCTTCATAGATTTACGATTTATCGACGTGATTGATATTTTCTTTGTTGCAGGCCTGCTTTATGGACTTTATTACCTTTTGCGCGGAACTGTTGCTATCAATATTTTTCTGGGGATTGTAGCTGTTTTCTTGATTTGGAAAGTAGTAACAGCCATGCAAATGGAGCTGCTTGGAGATATTTTGGGAGCCTTTGTGAGTGTGGGTTTTATTGCCTTGATCATCATTTTTCAGCCTGAAATAAGGCAATTCTTACTGGCATTGGGAACTCCGGGATTTGTAAAACGAATTAATCTCGGATTTTCCTGGGGATTTTTAAAATTTAAAAGTGATGAACACACTGATTTGGAGAGCATTGCTAACGCCTGCAAATCAATGGCTGAAAAAAAAGTTGGGGCACTAATCGTAATTACCCGTCAGAATGAATTGTTTCAAACAGCGCAAAGCGGTGTTCAGATCGATGCAGCAATCAGTCAACCAATTCTGGAACAGCTTTTTTACAAAAATACTCCCTTACACGACGGAGCAGTGATCATCACAAATAATAGAATCAAAGCAGCCGGATGCATTTTACCAGTAACTAAAAAACTTGATCTTCCTGGCCGCCCTGGTCTTCGTCATCGTGCAGGCCTTGGAATGACCGAGCAAAGTGATGCTATTGCAATTATTGTTTCGGAGGAAAATGGGAGTATTAGCCTGGCCGACAGCGGTTCAATAAAAATTGTTCCAAAAGACAAATTGCAAAATGCCTTGCAAAACGTTCTGCATGAAACAGTCAAAGAATCCTGATAATCACTTAAAAATCGCGTTGAGCCCAAAAATCAATAAACCAAAGTTCTCCTAATCAGCTTTATAGGTTTCCCGTCTTTATGAATGGTGCGCTCCACCCAATTGTTCTTTTTATCATAAACATATTGAAAAGTAGTTGTTTCAATTAAACTTCCCTCATCATCTGTTACCTTTTCTGAAACAACGTTTCCTTCTGTATCATAAGTGTAATACCTGATTTCCTGTAATTTACTGGCACTATCAAATCTAAAATTACGTTCTACTTCACCCTTATAGTTATAGGTGTATGTAAATCTCATATGAAAGTCTGTTCCAAAATAACTGTAATCTTCCCTAACTTTTCCTTCATCATCATAACTATAAGCAAAACGTTTTTCCGGATTTCCTTTTCCATCATAGCTTTGATCGTAATCAAGCATGCCATTTTCGTCGTAAACATATTCGATTGTTCGGATCAGCTTCCCATTTTCGTCAGTCAACTCCAGCTTATTACGCTGTTTCCCGGTATTATAATAGGTGTACGTTTTGATCAAGTTACCCTCGGCATCGTATTCCAGGTCTTTGATTCTGTTTCCAAAACTATCGAAAGTGTTTTCGTAATAGTGCGATAAAACCAATTGTTGTCCGGGCTCCTGATTTACATCAATCAGAAAATGCTTTTCGGTCATCGACTTAACCTTGCTGTGAGGATCTACTTTTTTGAAAGCACTTTTTTGTGCAATCCCCTGAAAAGCAAGCAAAATAAGCACGAAAACTAAAGAATTGAAAATAAGATATTTCGACTTCATATGCAGTGGAATTTGTCACAAAAGTAATTGAATTTTGCTCTGACGAAATACATAAATGCAGTAAAAAATAAGGTGAAATCTAATCCAGACGCTTAATTTGTAAAGCAAAAACTATCGAAAGGAGCACTGTGACAAGATAGAGACTAAAAAACAAGGTGAATCCATAATTATTTATTAACCAGCCTCCTAAAAGCGGAAACAAGGCTGGTAAAATATTTCCTGCACCGGTTATTCCGGTATAAAGCGCCCGATTAGCATTGCCGGAAACCTCCAATAAAACTCCATTCATAGAAACCTGATAGACTGCAAATGTTATCCCGCCCAATAAAAAAAGCACTTTTACTGGTGTTTGATCCCCCATTGTAAGTAGTAGCGCTGGCAAAACTGCCGCCATCAAAGCATTTCCGACAAGCAACCAATTATACCTAAATTTTCCGGACAACAAAAAAAGGCTAAACCCCGCTCCAACACTACCGATAATTTTAAAAATCAAAAAGTTACCCGTGTCAGTAGCGCCAGTTTCCAATGTTTCTTTGGCATATAACATCACAAAAGGCAAAAAAGCAATACTGATTCCTTGTGTATTGATAAATCCCAAAAATGCTGGCAAGTTTTTGTTTTCCTTCAATTCCTTACTAAACATTGCAATAAAAGCTTTGAATGAAGGAATTGGTAGCCTTGATGGAACAACTTCTTTCAGGTTCCAAAAACCCAATGATGCTAGCGATAAGGCAAAAAAACCAACGATGAACATCCAGGCATAATTAATGGGATATTCAAAAGCGTTTACAAGTCGCGAAGCCAGGCCTGCTGCTAGTAAAAAAATTAAACCATTGAGCACCAGCCTTACTGAAAAAAATGGTTTACGTGACTGATTTAAAACCGATTTACCCAAAATATCCGTATAGCCGATATTGGCAAATGCACCTCCAAAGGAGAACAATCCAATCAGTAGATAAATAAGCCAAATGGTGTGTTGGGGTGGTGAATCAGCAACAACAAATAACAAGACAGCCATTAACAACAAAGCCAAAATGCGCGCATTAATTCCAATGAGTAAAAACTTTTTCTTAAAACTGTAATTACTGATGAAAGGTGCAAAGAAAAGCTGGGTAAAACTGGAACCTCCCAACATGATTGCCGTTAAAATTCCAACCTGCAATGCAGAGCCACCGGCTTCGATAAACATGGCCGGAATTACGGTATCCACATCGATAAATACCTGAGCAAAAGCCAGAAAACTGGCATGCCATATCAGAGAACGAAAATTATGTCGAGAAATAGTTGCGTTTAGCATGAAATAAAATACCGGTTATCAGCGGGATTATTCATAAAAAATCGATTGATCAATTAACAATATAATCCACCACAGCAGATTCTGAAACTACTTCGCGGATATAATCCAGCACCTTAAGGTGTTTAGGATGTTCGCGGTACAAATCAAGTTCTGTTTCGCCCTTAAAATTTGTCACCAAAACCAAATCAAATGCTGTTGGTCTTGTGCTAAAGTTTAAACCCACTTCAAGAAAGTCCAGCACATCGATTGAATATTTAAGATCTTCGAGCATTGACTTTAACTTATTCATCTGCTCCTGTTTCACTTCATTTTCAGCAGATTTTAAACGCATCATTACAATATGCTTAAGCATTTTATGAGTTTTTTATTGTGAAATATCTAAGAATCTTGATCGGTCTTTATCCAGGCTCAGGCCACAATGTTGTGAATGTCCGAAAATCCTTTTGCGATGACGGGCAACAAAATCATATTTCCAATTGAGCAGACTATTTGGCAGAAATCTGAAAATCCGAAATAATCTAGGCCAACCCTTTAGATGTTCCGCCACTTTAAAAACTGCTGCTGACTTAATAAACACTTGATTACCAATTTTAAAAACAAGACTATCAGGCAATTCAAGGCCGGCAAATTCCTCCGCGGCGTAATCCGATTCAAGCGCAGCAAAATGTATATCCTGATTTTTTTCGTGTTTCAAAATAAAGCGTACAGCTCCATTACAAAGAGAACAATCACCATCAAAAAAAAGTACTGGTTTAGTCATAAATAGCTACATTAGTTCAAATTAAAGGCTCCCTGAATCCCTTCAATAAGCATTTGAGAAGCCATTACAGTTAAAATAAGCCCCATAATACGTGTGATTACCTTAATTAAGTTGGACCCTAGTTTCTTAACGATCCAGTTCCCTGAAACGAACATGATATAGGTTATCATGCACAAGGCTGCAAAACTAATAACAATAGTGAAGATATGTATCAAATCATTGCTTGGTCCAACAAAATTCATGGCCGTTGAAATCGTTCCAGGTCCTGCTAAAATAGGCAAAGCAAGTGGCGACACGGCTATATCACCAGCATTTTGATCCTGAATTGCCGTTTCTTGTTCGTCAGGATGATGAACCTGAGATTGCTTTCCCTGAAGCAAATCAAATCCCACAAAAAACAAAAGCACTCCACCGGCAAGCTTAAAAGCAAATAAGGTAATACCAAACAGCTTGAAAATGATATTGCCCATAAAGCTAAACAAAGCAATGATAATAAAAGCAATCAACACTGCCCTGAAAGCAGTCTTTTTTCGCTCTGATTGCGCCATGTTTGACGTTAATCCAACAAAAACAGGGGTATTGCGAATAGGATTCATTATGGCAAAAGCCCATGAAAGTCGTTAAAGCAAAGAGATTCATCATGCATAGCTGCGCCGATTTCTTCTTTTAAAACAATGTATTTATTGATTTTGGTAATATTTTCGGGCGAGCCGAAAAGATACAACATATCATCAGTTTCAATCTTGGTATCTGGCTGAATTTTAGCATATACTTTTATCCTGTCTTATCGCTAACACATTCAAATTAAACTGCTCACGAATTTGGCTTCCAGAATTGTTTTGCCCAATAATTCGGCTACATCATCTTGCTGCACTGGCAAGCTGCAATCATCATATCCGAATGTGCAACTGCTGTGGTGGACATTTCTTGATTTTCTCCTGCAGCACATAGTACTTCATACTTATGCGCTCTGATGTAATTTGTAAAACGTTGATTCGTCAATTGGCACCAAATAACGATTTAAGACACGTGTAAAAAATCCTCAATGGAAGTTTCTAAATTCTTCCGGAATCAATTTCATCAGCTCCCCATATCCAGGGATTACCTGGATTTCTTTATGTAGCGTGTTCTCACGGATCACATGTGCTGTCTCGTTTAGCAAACGAATTACACTCCAGAATATTTTTATCGTTTCGAGATCGGCAATAGCCAAAACCACCACCCTGGCTTTCTGAACAAACAAATGTTGTAGAATAACACCATTGGTAGCATCGCTAAAAATAACTGGTTCCCTAAGGCCTTTGCCTCTTCAAAAATCTCAGGATCATGCTCAACAATAAGATAAGAATAGAAGCTTGTGATGCAGTTTTGCTACATTTTTTTCCATTAACCCAAAACCAATAATTACCAAATGATCGCCCATTGCATCGATATCAGGTATTTTCAATTTCTCCTTATTTTTCGATTGATATACTGACAAACGCTTCCGAACTGCCTCGGTAAGGTAATAGTAAGTAACCAGTTAGTAATCTGCTCGGCATAATTCATCAGGAAAGGTGTGATACCCATCGAAAGGATTGAAATGGCCAAAAAATGCTGATAAAGCGTCTGGCAAAAGATTATTCGCATGCCAATTGTTGAAAGCAGAAAAGCAAACTCACCCAATCTGAAAAGCGTGAAAGCGCAATAAAAGCCGTTTAGAGGATACTTTTAACCAGTACAGTTAAAAACAACAAGCATCTTCAAACAATTACACCAAGTGTCAGCGAAAGCAATAACCAAAAATAATTCAGGAAATGCCCAACATCGAGCAGCATTCCAACCGAAACAAAAAAGAAACTGATAAATATCTCCCTGAATGGCAATATATTAGCAGTAGCCTGATGACTGTAATCAGATTCCGAAATAATCAAACCAGCAAAAAACGCACCCAATGCTAAAGACAATCCCACAGAGGAAGTGAGCCAGGCCGTTGCAAAACACAACACTACCACAGTAAGGATAAATAATTCGCGACTACGAGTTCTAACTACACGTTGCAATACTTTTGGCACAATATATCGCGCCAGCAAAAACAGCAACCCAAGCACAAGAATAAATTTACCCAGCATGAATAAGACTGTTTCAACTACATCTCCCCCATTTCCGGCAAGCAAAGGAGTGAATAAAATCATTGGAACAACGATGATGTCCTGAAAAATTAAGATTCCAAGTGCCAACCTTCCCTGCGGACTACTCATCTTTCCCTGCTCCTGCAAAAGCTTTAACACGATTGCTGTACTACTCAGGGAAAGCAAAAACCCCATAAAAATTGCCTGATTAACTGGTAACCCAGCAAGACGGGCAAACAAAAAAGTAAGCAATACAGTACCTCCAACCTGCAAAGATCCGCCAACCAAAACGGTGTTTTTTATCCGGGCCAATCCTTTGAGCGAAAACTCAATACCAATCACGAAAAGCAAAAATATCACTCCCATCTCAGCCAAAATCTCAACTTCATGAGAAGCCTTTACCAAACTCAAACCATGAGGACCAGCAATAATCCCGGTAAACAAAAAACCCAAAATCGACGGCATTTTGATACGCTGAAAAAGCAGTATAATCAATACACTTGAACCAAGGATTATTACTACATCTTTTAAAATTGGTAATTCCATAAATTTATGGTAAGCGTTAATATGATGTTTTTGAAATCTCCTTCAAAAATAGTTGGAATTTTTGAATATAAAAAACTAATAGCTTGCAGGCTTCCAACAAAAAAGAGTCCGACAATAAAAAAAACTAAACTTTTGCAGGCTTATAATGTCTGGCATAAAACCGATAAGGCAGATATGCGTCTTTGCCAGCATAATCAATTCCTACGCGGGAAGTTGTTACTATCTCAAATGGATGTGATTCCGGAAATTCATACAACCAAATACTTCCTGAATTAAGCATTATCGCATTATGTTCAGCATGTATACCAAGCTTTTTAGTCAATTTTCCGGGGCCATTTGCAGTACCATTCCAGGCTTCAAATCTATCTCGAAAATTTTCAGGAATAGCTTCCTCATTCACAGGTAAAATGCCACGAATAAGTATTGCGTGCGGAATATTTTCCTGATTCGTCACAATATTAAACAAATGATGAACTCCATAACACAAATAAACATATACTGTTCCGCCAGCGCGATACAAGGTCTCTGTTCTCGTAGTTCTGCGACCTCCATAAGCATGAGAAGCTTTATCTCCTATACCAGCATATGCCTCCGTTT
Organism: Bacteroidales bacterium; assembly: GCA_018399335.1. Lineage (GTDB taxonomy): Bacteria > Bacteroidota > Bacteroidia > Bacteroidales > F082 > UBA5536. The sequence continues at coordinate 16,773 of JAGYNM010000024.1, forward strand.
CAGCAATTATTCCTGCTTTTACAACACCTTGATTTTTTACGATCAACAACTTACCGATCAACTCCAGCGCAATAGAAACCACATCATCGCGCAAAAAAAATGTTTGTTCTACCAATACCGGTTCAGTCATCAATATCTAATTGCGTTTTACTCTTTAAATATCCATTTTTATCTTTCATAATTAGACCATTATCTGTAAGCCACCGGATAACTTCCAAAACTTTTTCTTCTGATACACCTTCAACTGATCCGGCTGCCTCAAAAACCGGAACAGGCCGATTTGCCGTTATTTGAATGAGTTTGTCGCGTACTTTCTGAAAAACCACATCCGAAACTGAAACACTATTTCGTTCGATACAAACATCACATTTTCCACAACGTTTGCGATGGGTTTCACCAAAATATGCCAGCAATTGAATACTTCTGCATAATTCATCATTACGCACAAAATCAATCACTGCCTGTATCCGCTTTGCAGCACTTTTTTTGCGATCGGCATAAACCTCATTGCTTAGCCTCAACTCCTTGGATGCCAATCGCTCACTAACCATTACCAGCTGGGGCATTTCTTTTCGCGGAGAATATGATAAAAACTGAAGATCATGCAATTTCTGCAGCATTGCTGTTACTTGCTGAGGCGAAATTTGCAGTTTCGAAGCTAATTGCATCTCATCAACTTGCACAAAATCCGATAAAATACCGGGAAAATTACGCAACAAATATTTTATAAAGCCATCATATGCAGGCTGTTCCACCTGAAAGCGATACAAATCCTCTCGCTTGGCTTTGATAAAGACTTTTGTGGCTGCATTTTCAGCCTCCGACATTGCCAGAAACCCTTCCTTTTCAAGTAAACGAAGGCTATTGTAGGATTCCAAAACATCAAAATTATAAGTCCTGGAAAATTTTACCAATTCAAAATCAAAACGTTGATCTTTACCTGTACCTACAGGGATTTGCAAAAAATTTCCAAGTGCTTCATACACTGACTTGATTTGTTTTAAAGGAGGAAAAGAAGCTTCGAATCCATCTTTCAAATTCTTAATATCCTGCTCCGAAACCACCAAAAAAGTTTGGGCTGGCTTGCCATCTCTTCCTGCTCTCCCAGCTTCCTGGAAATAAGCTTCGAGGCTATCTGGCAAATCCATATGGACAACAAGCCGCACATCAGGCTTATCGATTCCCATCCCAAAAGCATTGGTTGCAACCATCACCCTGAAATTGCCACTCATCCAACTTTGCTGACGCTGATCACGAAGCCTGGCATCCAGTCCGGCATGATAATAGGTTGCACTAATCCCTCTGCCAGTAAGCCAATCGGCGATTTCACGAGTTCTTTTTCTGTTTCTAACATATACGATGCCACTCCCCTGCTCCAGTTTTCTGAAAAGCCGGAATAAAACACCATATTTATCAGCTTCATGGATTACACTATAAGTAATATTTTTGCGCTCGTAGCTGGTCTGAAAAACCTGAGGCATCCTGAAATGAAGTTTCTCCTGAATATCTTTTACTACTTCAGGAGTTGCAGTTGCTGTAAGAGCCAGCACAGGAACATTGGGAATGTAAGGCCGTATTTCTGCAATTCGCAAATAAGGCGGCCTGAAGTCGTAACCCCATTGCGAGATACAATGCGATTCATCAACAGCCAGCAAATTGACTTTCATTCGTTTTACCATATCGATAAAGCGATCTGTAACCAATCGCTCGGGTGACAGATATAGAAATTTCAGCCTATTAAATGCAGCCTGATTGTAAGCCAGCTCCATTTCCTGATAATGCATCCCCGAATAAATAGCCGCAGCAGCAATTCCATTTTTTTTCAAATGCTGCACCTGATCTTTCATCAGCGCAATTAAAGGTGTGATTACAAGGCACATACCATCCATTACCATCGCAGGAACCTGAAAACAAATAGATTTTCCTCCACCAGTAGGAAGCAGCGCGAGGGTATCCTCGCCAGCAATGACATGGTCCACAATTTCCTCCTGCATTGGCCGGAAACTGCTAAATCCCCAATATTTTAACAATGCTGTTCTGCTTTCTTTGCTCATGGGTAAAACTCCCGCGGTTTACAACAACTTGTTAATCACGGATAAAAGTTCGGTTATGCTAATGGGTTTGGTAATATAATCGTCGCATCCGGCATTGAGCGCAGCTTTTTGGTCTTCAGTTTCGGCAAAAGCAGTTTGTGCTATAACAGGCAAATTCGGAAATAATGCTTTTATCTTTTTGGTAGCCTCATAACCATCGGTTTCAGGCATCCTAATATCCATCAAAACCAGCGAAAGATTAGCCTGTTGTTTTGCAATACTGATAGCTTCTTCTCCGTTTTGTGCCCAAAGAATCTGAGCCCCTGTTTCTTTCATTACAGCTTTAAGAAAGAGGTAATTAGCTTTCACATCATCCGCAATTAAAAACTTCAAACCCGACCAATCTCTATTAATTTTCCCAAAACGAATTGCTTCATCGTTATCGTCGGGCGCAAAATTTTTCGGCGCCGGCAAGGTAAAATAAAAAGTCGTTCCCTTTCCCTCTTCCGAGTCGAACCAGATTTTACCACCAAGCAATTCAGTAAGACTATTGCTGATTGCCAATCCCAATCCCGTTCCGTCAAGATTACGCTTGTAGGTGCTATCAACCTGGCCAAAACGTTGAAAAATCAAATGACTTTTCTCACGTTCAATACCTATTCCTGTATCTTTTACGTAAAACTGAATCAGTCCTCCTTTGGGTTGTGTATATCCAAATTCAATAAATCCTGAATCCACAAATTTCAGAGCATTCACAAGCAAATTCATCATAATCTGCCTAAACCGAAATGGGTCAGATTCAATGAAGAAATTATCAAGAACAAGACCTTTGCGAAGGCGGATTTCGATATGTTCTTTTTCACGCTTTTTACGTTCATTAAAGGCATTGATTAAAATCTCGTCCAACACCTGATGCAAATCAAATTCGGAACGTGCAATTCGGATTTGACCAGCTTCAATCTTCGAAATATCGATGATATCATCAATCAGCTGCAGCAGCGTTTTTCCTGCCGAACTGATGAGTTGCAAAAATTGTTCTTTCTCATCCGGATCAGTTTCTTCATCAAGCATAATTTCCGAAAAACCAATAATTGAATTGAGTGGCGTACGTATTTCGTGCGACATATTGGCTAAAAAAGCCGACTTAAGTCTATCCGCATCTTCTGCTTTAAGTCGTGCATCAATGAGGGCCTTTTCAGCTTTCTTATAACTAGTTATATCCCTAAGCAAAGCATGTATCACTCTTCCTGATTGCAAGTTGGAAGTGCCCAAGCTTACCTCTGCCTCAAATAAGCTACCATTCTTTCTGAAATGTTGCCAGTTGAAGCGCATTGGCTTTCCAGCAAAAGCAGCTTGAATCACCTCGGCTGCTTTGTCAATCGAAAGACTGCCATCTGGTTGAGTTTTTGGTGATAACTCAGCAGGATTTTTTCCAATAATCTCTGATTTGTCCATCTGAAACAAATCACAAACCATATGATTGGCTTCGATAATGGTGTTTGAGTTGTCGATAAGGAAAATTCCATCATTCGCGTTTAAGAATACAGCCCGGTAACGTTCAAGCTCATCAGCCACCGCTTGTTCTTTTCTATACTGTAATTCTTCGCGCACAAGTAATTTAGATGCTTCTTGGATTAAAAGACCAACTTCATCTGAATCATTCCTGTCCTTATAATCCAACACACACAAAACAATCCATTTATCCTGACCAATCAATTGCTTTGTTCCTGCGAAATATCGCATGAGTTTGTTTTCAAAAAGCAAATCATTCGCGATAAACTTCCTAAGCTCAGCACCGGTTTTGACGATTAAATTTCCTTTTGCCTCATTGAATATCTTAAGGCACAGTGCTGTATGGTGCTGCTGTTCGATTTTTACGAAGCGGCCATGCAAAAAAGTTGCACGATACTCCAGCTGTTGTTTCGATCCATCCAGCGTTCCCGTAAAAATTGCACTAAGCCCGAGGGTATGATGCAAAGCGTTGATCACAGCTTCGATATTCTGAACTGGATGAACTGAAATTTGCTGCCTTACTTCATTACAAAAGGCACTTAACTTTTTTGAACTTAGCATAGGCACAAGAAATTATGGTAACCGGTTAATTGAATGAAGCTGTAAAGATAAGCAATTAATTTATTTACAGCAAAAGGATTCATTTCAAACATTTTAACCAAAGAATCTTGAGAAAGGCACAAAAAAAAACAGCACCTGAATCAGATGCTGCTTTATTAGCTTAAGCTAAAGCTCTTTTAAGCTTCAGTTTTATCTTCTTTGGTATCTTCAGCAGTAGGCTTTTTTGTTGTTTCTTCAGCAACAACTTCCTTTGTTTCTTCAGCAGCTTCCTTTGTTTCTTCAGCTACAACTTCAGCTGTTTCTTCAGCTACAACTTCGGTTGTTTCTTCAACAACAGCTTCTTCAGTTGCAGATTCAGCTGCTTCTTCTGCTGCGGCATCTTTTTCTGCTTTCAGTTCTACCGCTCTTTTCTTGGCGAGTTCGGCAGCACGGGCTTCATTTACTTTGGCTTCTTCGTCGAGTGCTTTTTTGCGCTCTGCACGTTCCGCTTCGGTAAGGCCGCGGCGTTTAGCTTCAATTTTTTCTTCTTTTTCCCTGAGCCAATTCTGGAACTTAACTTCAGCTTGTTCTTCGGTCAAAGCGCCTTTTCTAACGCCTTTCAAAAGGTGACTTTTGTAAATAACACCTTTGTAAGAAAGGATCGCACGGGCTGTGTCAGAAGGCTGTGCGCCATTCTGCAACCAGGTGAGTGCTTTGTCGAAATCCAGAATGATTTCGGCAGGGTTCGTAATTGGGTTGTAGGTGCCAATCTTCTCAATAAATCTCCCATCTCGTGGTGCACGACCATCCGCAATTACAATATGGTAAAAAGGTCTGCTTTTTTTACCATGACGTTGTAATCTGATTCTTGCTGGCATGAGCTTTAATTTTAATTGATAATTAGAGTATTAAACTTTTTATTTTCGGGCTGCAAAAATCGGCATTTTTTTCTGATTTACAAGTATTATGCCGAAAAAAAACCTTAATTTTCGTCAAAAAGATCTATTTCCGCAGGAATTTGTATTCCATGAAGCTTACAAAGTTCAACAAATTGCTGAAAACTTTGCTTAACCCTACTTTTCATCGTACGGCACTGAATCTCCCAGATGTCTTTTATTTTTGTGCGCATTTCCATATCACGCTGCACAAAAGCCAAAGCATCAAAGCTCTGCTGCAATTGTACAAATGCCATCCCAAGCGATTCGTCAAGCTGCATGAGTTTTGCTTTGATTAGCTGAGATTCTGAAATCCCTTCCTCAGGATGAAGTTCAAAAACCTGACTAAAATATGTGATCAAAGATTGTGTCATAAACATGGCAAAATTACAGCTTTTTCTTTTGCTGTTATTCAAGAAGATTGCTATTTTTGATTAAATTCTAGTCAAAATAAATGATCATTTTTTAATCGTTATATATAAAATTGATTTATTTTTGTAGATCGGTTTTGGAATAAAAAGCATGGATCAGCCTCAGAAAAAATATGTCATCGTTGATGTGGAAACTACCGGATTGAAAGCCGGCCCGGAAAAGATCACCGAGATTGCTGCCGTACTGCACGACGGGCATCGGGTAATTGACAGCTTCAGTTCGCTGGTCAATCCCGAGAAGAAGATTCCTTACCGCATCACACAGCTCACCGGCATCAACGATCAGATGGTTGCCGGAGCTCCAAAATTTTATGAGCTAGCGCGCGAATTCATCAAATTTACGGAAGACGCCATTTTGATAGGACACAACGTTAATTTTGATTATCGCTTCATACAGGCTGAATATAAAAGTCTGGGATACGATTTTCGCAGACAAACAATGGATACCGTAAAACTAAGTCGCAAACTCATTCCGGGACAAGCCTCCTACAGCCTCGGAAAGCTATGCCATAGTCTGAATATCCGGATCGAAAACCGTCATCGTGCACTGGGCGATGCGCTGGCTACCACCCGTCTTTTTGAGTTGCTTTGCTCCATCGAAGCCGAACCCGAAAAGCTGAGCCTTAAAGGTACACACTCCAACCTGAATCACCACCTGATCGAAAAGCTGCCCGAAGCGCATGGCGTTTATTATTTTTATGACCACAGCGGAAAGCTTATTTACGTAGGCAAATCTGTGAACATAAAAAGCCGGGTGATGCAACACCTGAGCAACAACAGCAGCCGCAAAGCCATTGAAATGAAAAATAATATTGCCGATGTAAACTACGAACTCACTGGCAACGAACTGGTGGCTTTGCTGCTCGAGTCGGATGAAATAAAAAAACACAAGCCTGTTTATAACCGCGCGCAACGACGCTCCCTTTTCAACTACGGGCTCTACAGTTACGAAAATGAAGCCGGCTATCAGTGCCTCAAATATGCTAAAACGATTGATGCATTGCCTCCGCATTACACCTACGCTTCGCAGGCCGAGGCCAGAAATCACTTGTTTCTGCTTACCGAACAGTTCAAGCTTTGTCAGGGACTCAACGGGCTTTATCCGGGTAAGGGAGCCTGTTTTCATCACCAAATCGGGCAATGTTTAGGCGCCTGTTGCGGAGAAGAAAATCCGGCCGATTACAACCAACGGGTTGAACAAGCCCTCGAACGCTATCATTTTGATTACGAAAATTTTATAATCATCGAAAAAGGTATTGAACCAGAACAAAAAGCCATCATCAAAATTGAGCAAGGCGTTTACCGGGGATTTGGTTATGTGCCGGCATCGCTTTTAAATAATGGTATAGCCGAAGCTGACGACTTTATCCGGTCTTATCCTGATAACCGTGATGTGCGGCAAATCATCCAGGGTTATCTGCGTAAACAT
>JAGYNM010000025.1 GCA_018399335.1 Bacteroidales bacterium
AACCTTCGCTGGCGCTTACATCTCCCGGCCTGATTAGCAATGCTTTTTGAAACATGATTTTTGCTTCACGAAGCTTTCCTAATTTTAATTCTGTCCAGGCAAGTAATATAACAGTATCGTAATCAAATGGATATAGATTGATTACTTTGTTTAGGTAGCGCAAAGAAGTCATAAAGTCTTCGCGGCCATAAGCAATAACGGCCATACGGTAATTAGCAAGGGTGTTTTGAGGATCAATACGCAGGATTTCCTGGTATTGATTCTCGACTTGAGTCCAGTTTCCCAGTGCAGCGGCCGGATTCACAAAACCAAAGCGAGCTTCAATAGAAAGGGGTTTTAGCGTGAAACACCTTTGATAGTAGGGTAATGATTCCGTAAATCTTCCCGAAACATAATTTAGCCAGCCAAGCCGCAGATTATGCTCATAATTTGCTTCATTATAGATATTTAAAATCTCCTGAATGGCTTCGTTGTATTTTCCGTTTTCTTCGAATCTATAAGAATTTTCGAAGGCAGTTGATTGTTTTTCAAATGTTTGTGCTTGTGTAAAAACTGCTGTTAATAAGATTGCAATCAGCAGTATTCGTGATTTTAAAAATTCCATTGGATTCCTCCTGTGATTAAATTTGATTGAAAGGGTAAATATCCTTCAATTAAGTTATCGTTGCTCTGATCGGTAGATGAAAAAGAATGTTGTCCATCGAGCCATGAATAACTCAACCTTAGTTTTAAATGTTTTGATAACTGAGCGAACAGCACTGTGTTAATCCTGTTTTTTGTTTCATAAGGGGTGTTGTAAACCAGATAAGCATTTCCGGAGGTGAAACTAGAATGATTTCCATGGCTCCAGGATGCTTCAATCCAATTTTGTTTGTAAAGTTTAACATACAGACTTTGAGAAAACAGCCAGTCGTTGCGTTGATTCCCGCTGAGGAACGAAAGGGTTGAACTGCCATACAGTTTCAAGTTTCCAAAAGGATAATAGGTTTGGCCAAAATTAAATTGCAGGTATTCCTGTGTGCTAATTCTGGCTATAGAAGCCGAAATTCCGGTTTCGCCCATGCTGCTCTGAAACTGGCTGCCGAGATAAAATGCCCATTCCGTACTTTTAAAGCTGATCGAATTAAATTCGAGACTCGACATCGGAATTTCAAAAAAAGATGTTTCGGAGCCGTCATAAAAATAAAATGCAGTATCAGAAGCAAAACCCTCAACCACTTCGGCCTGCGTTTGTGTTTGATCCCAGCGAATCACATGCAAAGCTGTCGTTAAACTGAAGTTTTCATTAATGCCAAAATTCAGTTGTCCGTAATAAGATTGCTGTTCGATCTGATGCGCAAAACGTTGAACTTGCTGACTACTATCTACTTTGTAGAAATATGACTCGCCCCAATCTTCAATTACTGTTGAATCTCTTAGCAGTTCATAGTTTTGGAAGGCAAATACGTCATCGGCCCTAATGTGGATTTTCTGGATGCCAAAATATGCTCTTACTCCCTGGCTGAATTGAAAACGAATACCTGCATCCCACAAGGTCTGTTGATCATATTCGCGGCTTTGACCATAATAATGATCTCTTCCGCTTATTGTATTGAAATCGATACTATGCTGATGATCAAAGGTCTGCGTGCCTATATCCAGATGAAGGGATTCAATCTTGAATCCAATGGGAACTTTCCAGATCTCCTTTTCGGTTGAGGATAAGCTGTAACTAATTGCCCCTGCTTCATTTTTCTGATTGAGTAAAAGATAGGTTCCGTAAAGGTAGCTGTTTGCAACAGGATCTTTTGCATATAGCAACAAAGCTCTTCTGAGATATTTTCGCGCCAATAAATAGCGCTTCATTTGGTATGCAGCTATTCCCATCCGGATATGTAAAAAGTAATAATCGCAACCTTGCTCAAGCATTAAATTGCCTTGGGTTAAAACCTGTTGCCAGTTTTCTTGCACAAAAAAAGCATATAAGGTACTGTCCTGACGCCCAAAATCCGGGTTTTGAGATTGGCTAAACTTACTCGAGAAGAGCAGAGCGAAAAGCAGGATAATGGCCAGTTTATACACGGTTCAGGATTTGATGTTTGTTATCTTTTTCAATTTCAAATCGGACAATTTCACCTGCTTCAAAGGTGATGGCATATTTTCGGGATGAAAGGGTTTTTCCGTTCACTTCAAAATAAACCTGAGTGTTAAATGCAATGCGTGAGTCACCAATTCCTTGTTTTATTTTTAGCTGTGTTGCTTCATAACGAATGTTCAGAAAGCGATAAAAGGGTGACAGAAAATCCTGCAAAATTCGCAATCCGGTATTGGGGAACTCACTCAGTGTGATCTGTTCCTGAATAGTAAGGCCCGGATTGCTGCCAGTTACTAATTGATAAGCCCCCAGAAACACATCATACAACAAACTGCTTTTGTTGCCTTCGAAACGTATAAAGTAAAAAAGATCGCTATTGCTTCCAAACCAGGCTTTTGAATTGGTTTGGCGACAATGGAGAAAGGATTGATTAAAGATATCTGTTTTAACTTCCCATTCGATGATTTCTGGCTGTTCCTCATCTGTCAATTCAAACTTGAGGGTTTGTCCGGGGATAAAGTGAAGTGCTTTGTTAAGTGTATCATCAACCAATTGATTGCTTACCAAATCATTCAGTTTGGGCTGATCCGAGCTGTGAAACCGGAGATCGTCGTTTCTGGTAAGATAAGCTGCAAAAGGATAACTCAGGGTATGGGCACCTACCACACTGGAAGTTTGAAATTGAAAATGAAGGTGCGGATAGGGTGAACGGCCTGAATTACCGCAATTAGCAAGCTGAGTACCTTGTTCAACGTATTGGCCTTTGTGCACCAGGATACTTCCTTTTTGCAAGTGGCTTAACTGCGAAAAAAGGCCTTCGCCGTGGCTGATTACAATGCTGTTTCCCCAGTTTTGGCGCAGGTTCATATCACCAATGGCGTTGTCGTCCACTTCGTTGATTACTTCCATTACATAACCACTTGCCGGCGATAATACGGGCTTTCCATAACAAAAGTAATCAGAAATCTGATAGCCTTCGTTTTTGTATGCTTTACCGCTTTCGTCCACAAATTCGAAATCCCAGGCAAAACGCCAGGCATCTTTGTGGGTGTGTTCTCCGTCAAAAGCTTGTGTAACTTTCCAGAATCCCCAGAAAGGTAGTTTTACGGGTATGCGTTCCAGATGGGCCAGCCTGCGGTTGTTAATCAGCGAACTGTAAAGGTTTTTTTCGGGATGAAACTGCTGTATATAAACCAGCGCCGGCTTATCGAAATAACGTTCGCGAAAACGGAAAACAAACAGAAAGCTGATTACTACCAAATTAAATGGTAACGAAAGCACTCCCAGTTGCAATGGAGCCAGAATGCTTCCTGCAGCAATCTGCAAAAATGCCAGCAGCGGAATAGAAATGATTACCCACAGGAAAGCGTACGCCGAAGGAATTACAAAGAAGCCTCCAATAGCGATTGCCGTAAGGATATAATTAAAGCCAATATAGCTGTAAGTGAGGTCGTTTAAACTCGCTCCTACAACCAAATAAAAAAGATAGGCGCCCACAAAGCCAGTAAAGGAAAGCAGAAGCGCCAGACGCGACCAAATCAGCAGGCTGGCAGCAATAACAATCCCTACAAATAAATGTGGTTGAAAGAAAATTGCACCTAAAGATCGGAAATACAGCTTAAAAATGTCCGGCCATTGCAGCTGTTCGAACCAACTGTGAATCTGCAATAAAGTGAAGCCGCCTAAGTTGAACAACTCATTCAGAAAGTAAATTCCACCTTCGCTTAACTCTAACTGGTTGATACTACGACTACTTAAGGTAAGAATCCAAAAACCAACCAGAAAAGGCAAACTGAGGTATGGCAGCCCATACTTGCTGAGTAATCCGGCAAGGAGTATGCTGGCAAAGAGTGTAAGTAAACTAATGAATATCAGGATAATAAAAAAGCTAAGTCCGGGCTGAAAGCTAATACCATAGCCAAGACCTACAAGAAGCGGATTAAAACCATAAAACCCGTTGATGATTTGTTCGCGGTTCAGTCCGATGAGGTAAGCAGCAGTATTGGCAATAACAACAGCCAGCATGCCACTTAAACCTGCATTCAGATCGATAAGGCTAACGGCCACCAGCATCAAAGCCATCCACTTGTTCTTGGCAAAGAACACTTGTGTGTAGCTGTTGAGCACGCTTTGACCGAATTGAGGGAACATCAAACGGGTTTTATCCGTGATCATAATTCAAAATGCGATAAATGTGGTGGGATTTCTTCCAAATTCTCAATTGAGTCGATGGATTCATTCTTGCGGATCAGGTGTGGTTTTCCATCCATATCGATCATCACAACATTTGGTCGCAAGGTGATAAACTGCATCCATTGGGTCATATTGTATGCGCCCACATGATGAATCACAATTTTATCTCCCTTATTTAGCAATGGCAGACTGATGTTTTCGCGTACCACATCTATATTCATGCAGAGTGGCCCATAGAGCACTGTATCTTCGGTGTAGGAAGTAAATTCCTGTGCCGGCGTAATCTTATGATCGTACCAGAAAGAAGTAAACAACAGATTCACTCCTACATCAAGCACGGTGGCCCTTCTGCCATCGGATAGCCGTTTGTTGGCAATTACAGAGCCAAGCAAATAACCTGCCTCATCAATCAGCGCACGCCCTGTTTCAAGGATGAGCAATGGTGGTGTTTTTGGTCGGTAATCACTGTTCATCAATGCTGAAGTAATGGCTTCGGCAAAGTCGTCGATTGAAGGATTGGTATCTGTTCCGGGCAGGTAGGCACCTTTAAGGGTGTTGCGCGATGAAAAACCGCCACCCATATCGATATATTTTACCTCATGGCCATATTTTTGCTGCACACGTTGAGCCAGATTAGCCAGCTTTGAAGCCGCGATAGCGTAAGCATTGGGCGATAACATAAAGGTGCCGATGTGAGTATGAAGTCCCACCAAATCAAGAAGACCCGAAAACATAATCTTATTCAGTGCGTCCCAGGCCTGACCGTTTTCGTAATTGAATCCAAAACGATCCCACATGGGATAAATTCCTGTATCCATATTCACACGAATTGCAACTTTGGGTTTTTGCTTGGTTTCACGGGCAATTTCCTGTATCATATACAATTCGTCGAGATGATCGATATGAATCAGGGAGTTATTGGTAATGGCTTTGCGCAGGTCGGCTTCGGTTTTATCAGGCCCGTTGAAAATGATATTAGCACCATCAACGCCATGCCGAATAGCTTTGTCGTATTCAAATCCCGAAACTACTTCGGCCCATGATCCTTCCTGATGAAATACATTACAAACGGCTGACAGGTAATTTGTTTTGTACGACCAGGCAAACTGCACCCTGGGGTAACGTGTTTCAAAAGCCTGGCGGGCAGCTTTATATTTGCTTCTGATTTTTTGTTCGGATAATACAAAAACCGGCGAGCCATAATCTGCCATTAAGGAGGCAACCGAAACGCCGTCGATTTGAGTAACGGGTTCAAACTCGGTACGCATGCCAAATTTATTGGGCATATTACTTTCCAGTTTCTTGATCAAAGGTCTTTCGTATCTTGCTTTTGTCATCATGATAATTCGTTTTTTAAAGTTCTCCGTGTGTTGAAATTTGTTGAAACTCACTTAAATCTACGATCATATCCCAGGCATAACGGATAAACATTTTGCCGGCTTCGTAATGTTTGAAAGCTTCTGTGGGCCAGCCCATTGCCAGCCTTGTGAGTGCTTCGGGAATGTTTTGTCCTACACCAACAGCCAAATATATCCAGGCCGGAATGCGGGGGTTTATTTCGAGCAGGTAATATTCGCCTGCTTTATTTTTCATCAGCTCCAGCTCAAAAGCTCCACGCCATTTGGTCGCTTTAAGAAAATGAGCGGTAAGGTCGAGGGCTTTTTGATCGGTGATGGTAATTCCACCCCAGGCCTTTCCTTTATCGGTGATATATTGCTTGCGCATGGGTACGGCTGCGATCGTGTTTCCTAAACCGTCGCCAAGGCCAGTTACATTGTATTCGGTGCCGTGTATAAATTCCTGAACAATAATTGGCAAACCCCATTTGGCACTGATTTTATTAAAAGCAGTTTTGGCCTGATCATTATTGTATGCCAGGCTGGCATCGTAATATTTTCCTTTGATTACCAGCGGCCAGTTGTAATCCTGTTCCAGGCTGTGTATTTCGTTAGTGGTATAAATGGCTTTGCTGCGTGGCACATGGATATTGTATTTTTTGCCAAATTCCGGAAGGTTTATTTTTTGGCGTGCCTCGAATTGTTCCATGGTAGGCAAAAAACTATGAATGCCATGTTCTTTAAGTTTATCCGATAATTTGATAAAAGAATACAGCTCGGCATCGAAATTTGGGATTACCACATCCAGTTTTTCCTTTTCATGAATTTGCATCAAGCGGCTGTAAAGCGCTTCGGTGCCGGCAGATGGATAGGGGATATGGTAAGTTTTTTCGATTAAATCGTGCATATAAATGCCCGGCTCGAGTGATTCGTAAGCCAAACCGATAATTCTGCAGTCAAAACTTTCTGCCTCGAGCAATCCTCTGATTACAGCAACCCCCGGACCGGGGCTGTCGATGGCATTGAGCCCTGTTACAGCAATGGTGAGCTTTTGTTTATTAGTCTTCATTTTGATGGAGGTGATATTGTTTTACCATGGCTTCGAAATCGAGCAGATCGCGTTCGATCACTGCTGTATCAGCCTGATATTTTTCGGAAAGCTCCTGAACGATTGCTTCCTGTTTTTCGCCTTTGCGCAACATATTTAATATGTCGAGACCAACCTGATTTACAGTAAAGGACTCGCCTGAGGCAGGATTAAATACAAATCCGTTGTCGCTGACGGCTATATTATTTCTGATTTTCATAGCGTATATGTTTGAGTTTTTTTAAAAGTAATCACTTTGCAAACCTACTTCATCCTATGGGGCTAGCTCTTACAATTTTTTGTTTTTCTTGTATAATATTTTAGGCTCATCCAGCGCCTTTTCTTTCTTTTTCGGGCAATGACTTGTATTCGGTTACTGAATAGCCAGTGATATTTTTAAATTGTGTGGATAGATATTGAACACTGCTGTATCCCATCATATAGGCAATCTCGCTTAATGTAAGCTCTTCGAGCTGAATGAGTTCCTTTACTTTTTCGATGCGCTGAAGGATAATGTATTTTTCGAGTGTGATGCCTTCATGGTGTGAAAAAACAGTTGACAGATGCTGATAACTCAGGTTGAATTTTCCGACTATGAAATCAGAATTTCTAACCATAGCATTGTATGTTGAATGATGTACGAGCTCAATTACAACCCGTTTGATTTCTTCTGCCAGATGTGTTTCTTTGTTTTCGATAATTTCGAAACCATGCTCTGCCAAAATTTCTATGATTCTTTCCAGTCCTATTTTATCAGCCTCAAACTCAATTGTGATTTCACCCAGCCGGGCTTTGATTACTGCAAAACCATACTTCTCAGCCAGCAGCCCGATCAGTTTCAGGCAACAATCGCAAAGCATGTTGCGCAGGATCAGATGATGTCGTACCAGTTTGCTCAATGGAGGTGAAAAGATTAAAAATCAAAAGTAATTTTTTTTCGCATAGGTCAAATGCAAAAAGCCCTTTCATTCACTGAACGAAAAGGCTTTTAACTTATTTTAGGTTTGCTGCTTTTTGGATTGCTATGCTTTTTGTTTGCTTGGCCAGAATTTCAGTTTGGCAGTGTAAAGCACATGATACATAGCTGGAATGATTACCAGAGTGAGGAAAGTTGCAAAAGTGAGTCCAAAAATAATGGTCCACGATAGCGGCCCCCAAAACATTGCATTATCGCCCCCAAAATAGATATCCGGATCAAAACGTTGAAATAATCCGATAAAGTCGATATTTAATCCTGCAGCCAGCGGAATCAATCCTAAAATCGTTGTGATGGCTGTAAGCAATACCGGGCGAAGCCTTGTTTTGCCGGCTTCGATAAGACTTTCTATCGATTCTTTCATAGGCAGATCGTCTTCGGGGCTAAGTCCCATTTCCAGTTTGCGGTTGCGTTTCAGAATGGTAATATAATCGATCAGCACAATAGCATTGTTTACTACTACTCCAGCCAATGAAACAATACCAATTCCTGTCATGATTACAACAAAATCCATCCTGAATGTTCCTAATCCTCCAAAAACACCAATCGTACTAAGTAAAACGCTCACTAGAATAATGACCGGTTTTACAATAGAATTGAACTGACTGACGAGAATTAGCAGAATTATAGAAACGGCAATCAACATGGCACGCATCAAAAAGGCCATACTTTCGGCCTGTTCTTCCTGTTCGCCCGTAAATTCATAACGGTAGCCTTCGGGCAGATCATAATCGGCCAAGATAAGTTTGAGTTGTTCATTAATTTCATTGGCATTATAACCCGAAATCACATTCGACCAGATGGTTACCATACGACTCCTGTCCTTGCGGGTTACCGATCCATAAGTTGAGCTCAAAGAGATGTCGGCCACGGCAGAAATAGGCACTTGCAGAATTTTTCCGCTGGCCTGATCTCTAAAGGTTACACGCTGGTTGAGCAAAGCTCCTAAATCATACCGATACACATCTTTCATGCGCAATTGGATAGGATATTCATCTTCGCCGAGCTTGTAGTTTGAAATCTCGGAGCCAAAGAGAGCGGTTCGGATGGTGTTAGCAATTTGAGCGGTCGACAAACCAAATCTTCTGGCTTTGTCGCGATCGATGGTTACATTAAGCTCAGGTTTTCCTACATCAAGATCTATTTGCAGGCCTTCTATCCCGGCAATTTGTTGCTGGTTGATAGTATTAATTATACTATCACTGAGATTCAGCAAAACACCGAATTCTTTTCCGCTGATCTCGAGGTTGATGGGTTTTCCAACGGGAGGGCCTTCATTTTGTTTTTCAACGGTAAGCAGTACTCCGGGGTACACTCCTAGCAATTCGTCAGAAAGCTGTTTCATGATTTTTTCGGTACTGATGCCTTCGCGATCCTGATAATCGAGAAAAGTAACCGTGATCAACCCTTTGTTTGGCCCGCCCCCGCGACCCGAAAAGCCATCATTTTCACCAACTGCACCATCTCCAATATTTGTTAATACCGATTTTACGATATGTTGGTTGGGCTCCAATGTTTTATATACATGTGCCTCAATAATTTCTACCATTGAGTCCGTGGCATTGATTTCGGTTCCAAGCGGCAGTTCAGCGCTGATATTGACGTATTTTGGATCGCCCGAAGGGAAAAATTCTACTTTGGGATTACTGCCAAAATATAATCCTGTTGTGACTATCATCAGCAATCCAACACCAATTACAATCCAAAGGGCATTTTTCCCTTTCATCACAAAGGTGAGTGAATTAAGGTAAACATTTTCGATCCAAACCAGCAGAACAGTTTGAAACCAACGTGCAAAACGGTCGAGGAAAGTTACATGTGCAAGCCCTATCAAGGCAAAAACAATGAGTAAATTGGCTAAAGCGATAAATCCTACAAAGTAAAATAGTAGTGCAATTCCTATCATTATCCCTACAGCAATCAGTCGTTTTCGAATGTTGGGACGTTCGTTGGGATCTTCTTTTTTGAAGAATTGTGCTGAGATTACCGGGATGATTACCAAAGCCGAAAACAATGAGCTCAAAAGCACGATTATCAGCGTCATGGGCAGGTATTTCATAAACTCACCCATAATAGAATCCCAGAAAAGCAGAGGGAAAAATGCAGCAAGGGTAGTTGCTGTGGAGGAAATAATTGGCATGGCAATTTCGCCAACGGCTTCCTTAGCTGCACGCCCTATGGAATAGCCTTTATCAATAAATCGGTAGATATTTTCGACTACCACAATGGCGTTATCAACAAGCATACCCAATGCCAGAATAAGAGAAAACAATACAATCATATTGATTTTGTATCCCATTAATCCCATGATCATGAAGGAGATAAACATGGAGAGTGGTATGGAAATCCCTACGAATAGTGCGTTTCGGGTGCCCAGAAAGAAATAAAGTACCAGCACCACAAAAATGATTCCCATGATCATACTGTTTTCCAGGTTGCTTAGCTGCAACTTGATTTGTTCCGACTGATCGTTGGTAAGTGTAATTTTAAGATTTTCGGGCAGTGATTTGTTGGCTCTGGAATCGTCGAGCAATCTGAAAATTTTATCGGTCGCTTCGAGCAGGTTTTCGCCTCCTTTTTTAATTACCTGTACCGAAACAACCGGCTGGTGATTAAGACGGGCAAAGCTTGTTGGATCTTCAAAACTATAAATCACATCGGCCACATCGCGCAGGTAAACGATATTGTTGTCTTCGTGTTTTACTATGATGTTTTTGATTTGATCCGTATTGGTAAATTCGCCGGCAATACGCACCGAGCGGGTTGTTTTACCGGTTTTTAGCTCGCCGCCCGACATGGAAACATTTTCGTTTTTTACAGCTGATTCAATATCGCCAAAACTTAATTTAAAGGCGTCCAGCTTGTGCTGATCAACATGGATTTTAATTTCACGTTCGGTGATTCCTGTAATCTCTACCTTAGAAATTTCGGTAAATGCTTCAATTTCTTCTTCGAGGTACTCTGCGTAGTTTTTAAGTTCATTTACACTATAATCGCCCGAAAGGTTGATGTTTAAAATCGGAAATTCCGAGAAGTCGATATCTGTTACCATCGGATCCTCGAGCAAGTTGTCGGGAAGTTCCTTTTTGGCCTTATCCACAGCGTCTTTCACTTCCTGAAGGGCATCTTTTATGTTGACATCAGTATTGAATTCAACAAAAATATTTGAGACGTCCTGACTGGAAAGTGAGGTCATTTTTTTGATCCCGTCAACGCTTTCTATTTCTTTTTCCAGCTCACGTGTAATCAGATTTTCGATGTCAAGTGGCGGGTTCCCGGGATAAAGGGTTTGCACCATAACAGTTGGAATAACAATATCCGGAAACAATTCTTTGGGCAGCGAACGGTAGGAATAAAATCCAAAACCAATCAGGATTAAAGTGAGTAGAAATATGGTGTTGCGGTTTTGAAGCGCCCAGCTGGTAAGCTTAAACTCCCGCACATTGTTGTTATCTTCTTTTAACTCTTTCATAAGTTATATCGTTAAGTCGTGAGGCATAAGGTTTTTTTGGGGTTGAATTAATCAGGATTCGCGGAGCAAACTGCCGTCGGTGATTCGGCTATAGCCTTCCACCACTACTTTATCACCCATTTCGAGACCACTTATAATGCGTGTTTCATTGCCATAAGTGCGACCGATTGAGATATATTTTTTTCGGCTGATTAAATCGTTGCCCTGCTGCACTGCCACATACAAATAGCGTCCGTTCAAATCTTCTTTGATTATTTTTGAAGGCACGATCATGCTGTTTTTTGCTGTATAATCATTGATTGTGATAACAGCAATCATATTGGGTTTCAGTATTTCATTTTCATTTTTTATCCTCAGCTCTATTTCAAATGTGCGGTTGTTTATATTCACCACATTACCAACACGTGAAATAGGGAAAACCCTTTTGTAATCAGGAAATGAAGGAAATGAAAGGCTTACGGTATCGCCACTGTGGATTGCAGGCAGGAAGGCTTCCGAAACATCAGCCCTAACGATCAGTTCATCCAGGTTTACGATCTGCATAAGTTGCATGCCAGGAGAGGCAAGCTCGCCGGTTTTTTGAAAAACCTTTTCAACGATGCCATCAATAGGAGCCGTGATAATAGCCAGATCGAGCTGTGCACGAAGTGTTTCCAATCTGTTTTCGAGATTGTTTTTATTATTCCGTGCTTCCAAAAATTGTACTTCAGAACCAATTTTCTGCTCCCAAAGCCTTTTCTGACGTTCAAAAACATCGGTGGCCAGCGACAAGGAAGATTCTATTTCTTCGATGTTTCTTTCTGTAATTTCAGTGTTGAGCCTGGCCAGCAATTGTCCTTTTTTCACCCGATCGCCTTCATCAACCATGATGGCTTTTATTTGCCCGTTCACTTCGGGGCTGATAAAAGCTTCTTCAACAGCTTCAACACTGCCGCTGGCTTCAAAATAATGGCTAAAAGTTCTGGGGTCTATTTGCTGAAGTACAACAGCTTCTTTTTGGCGGGTGTCTTCACCTTTCGTAAGCAATTTAAGTTTTTCTTCAGTCTCAACAATTTGTTGTGAAAGCTCCCTTTGATCTTTTCGAAGCGTCTCAAGTTGTTTGTTGAGTGTTTCAGCTGTTTCATCAGTACTGCAAGCGCTTAAAAGGCCTATTGCAAGTAATGGAATAAAAAATTTAATGGTTTTCATAGCGGTTATTTAGCTTTTAATTATTTACAAATTCAGGATAGTTTTCTTTCAGGTATACCCAGCCTTTTTGCGAGATGATCCCAAAGACATGGTATTTGAATATTTCATGAAAAAACGATTTGGAATGCATCTCTTCCTGTGTAACCAGATCGCTGTGCATGATGTATTCGGTTCGCATCAGATTGAGCTTGGCAAGGATTTCTACTTTCAGGTCGGTTCTGTACAACTCTTCGGCTTTACCTTTATTTAAGTTTGCCAGCATCATATTATAGGTGTTGTTACGATGAAGTTCGCGAAGCTTTTTAAAGATTGTTGGAAAATAGCGTTGGAGATCGAATTCGAGCACGGGGTTGTGCGATTTAATCATTTCATTAACAATACGATAGATTTCAAAAAGCTCCTCAATTGCATTTAAATGCTTGTTCTCTATCTCTTCGATATTGCAAACATTCTTTTTGATAAGGGCTTGGATTGTTTTCTCGACAAGCTCGTTTTTATCTGCAAAGTATTGATAGAGGGTCTTTTTGGAAATGCCGATATGCCTCGAGAATTCATCCATTGTAACACTTTTTATCCCGTATCGGGTAAAAAGCTGCAAGGCTTGTTCAATGATTTCCTGTTCTTTCTGATCCATTTTTTTGAGTTAGTTTTCGAAATTGTCTGCAAGCAGACTTTCAAGTGATACACTCATATTGAGTACTTGAAGAGAGGCATTAATAAATTGTGATTCAGCATTAAGGAATTGGTTGTGCGTGTTGAGTAAGTCGAGGCTGCTTGCCATGCCTTCACGATATTTAATGCCTGTGCGACGGAATATTTTTTCGGCAATAGCTTTGTTTTTGCGTGTGTTTTCAAAGTTATCTAATGCATTTCTTAAGTCGTTAAGTGTTGTTTCGTATTGAATTTGAAGGGTGGTTTTGAGTTGTTCTTCAGCAACCTGAGTTTTTTGGTAGTCAAATTGAGCCTGCTTTACCTTAGAATAGCGTTGGCCGCTACTGAAAATGGGAATACTCATGTTCACACCAAAAATAGCGCTTCCAAACCATTTACCTTGTTGGTTCAAAAAGTCCCATTGTTGCCGTTGGGCCTG
The DNA here is from genome assembly GCA_018399335.1 of Bacteroidales bacterium. GTDB lineage: Bacteria > Bacteroidota > Bacteroidia > Bacteroidales > F082 > UBA5536. The sequence goes on from JAGYNM010000025.1 coordinate 13,418, forward strand.
GGTCTGATAACTTAAAAAGGCTGATAAATTAGGGAGATAACTACTTTTTTCCAGTTTCACCTGAAGCAAAGCCAAATCCTGCTGATTTTTTAGAATTTGAAAGTCAATGTTTTTATTTACCTCAAAATTTCTGGAGAAAAGTGCCTTTATTGCAGCATTTTCAACTAATTCTGTAAGTCGTTCCACTGGTTCAACTTTGTCATCACTTTCCAGCCCGAGGTGGAGTTTCAGGTATGATTTGGCGATGTTCAGCTGGGTTTTAGCGTCAGTTTTACTTACTTCAAGTTCTGAAATTAGTAGCTCGAGCTGATCAATATCAGTTTCTTCAGCAAAGCCGTTTTCAAAAATAATTCTGGTTTCTTCAGCCAATTTTCTTGTAATCTGAAGCGTTGAGTCGATCACGGCAATGCCTTCTTCGGTTGCCAAAACCATAAAATACGCTTCAGATGTAGATTTGATCACTTCAATTTTACTCTTGGCAAATTGTTTTTGGCTTTGTTCCAGAAAGGATTTAGCTGCTTGCAAGCCAACAATATAGCTCCCGCTAAATATTAATTGGTTAATGGTTCCATTTATGGCGGCATTGTATTTAGTACCAAAACTGATTTCAACATCCTGACCAGGCTGCCCGAAAAAATCGCCTGGAACAAGCTGTACAGGCAGCGCGATATTGTCATTGTATGCCACAGAAACATCGACTTGCGGTAATCCAATCGATACAGATTCTTTAACCTGATACCTGGCTTTGTCGATATCGAGCGAGGAGGTTTGAAGTTCGCGATTGTGTTCCAGCGCAAAAGCTCTCGCCTGTTGCAAGCTGAGTTTCATGGCCTCATTTTCCTGCCCAGATAATAATAAAGCGTTAAATATCAGTGTTGTAACAATAAATGTGATTCCAAGTTTTCTTGCACTTTTCATATATTGGTTTTTAGGATAATGCTGTTATTAAGTTTGCAAAAATAAATACTTTTAACAAAGGGAAACTAATATTGTTTAAAAAGTTTCCTAAGTTTTTGTTAATTTTTTTTAACCTACCCGTAATTATGTGGAAGTAACTGAAATAGGCAAGGCCACTTTCAGTTTTTGAGTGGTTGAACAGCGTGCGAATGGTTGAAACGGTTTGTGATCAAAACCTAATTCATCAGGCATTAATCAGAAGCCGGCTGAGTTTTTTTGTTGCTCGTAATAAGCTAATCCTTCGGTGGTTGCAACGCTTCGTACAAGGCTTTCAAACATCTGATCGAAAAGCGTTTGAAACGAAAATGCTTCCGGCGGAAAAAAGTCGGGGTTGTGAATGTCAATCAATCTGCTGATATAGAGTCTGGCAATCAGTTCTATACTCAAATCGTCGCGATACATACCCTGACTAATTCCTTTGGTGAGGTTGATCCTGATTTTATCAGAAATAAAACGTATTCGTTCTTCAAAATGATGCTGATATATTTCCGGGAACAAACCTTTGAGTTCGTGAGTAATAGAAGGGGAAATATCGTAAAACTTCTGCGCCAGTTCACGTGATACAATCAGCAGAATGTCGATAGCATTCATGCCTTCAAAATTGTATTCGATGAATATCTCGGCAAACTTTTCCCTTTCGAGCTCAAGTGTCTTAGCTACTAAATCTTCGTTGGAGTGCACATATTTCCTCAGGATTTGAGTATCATTACCAATCATTGGCTCAAGCTTATCAAACGACAAGTTTCGAACGCCCACTTCGAGTGCCTTGCGCCTGATGGTTTCCAGTATGGGTTTGAGTTCTTCCTGAATCATAAGTTAATGTGGTGCGATCCGTCAAAAAAATCAGGCGTCAAAGTTAGAAAAATTTCTTTTGGAGAAAATGTTTTTCTAATAATCTTTATTTCAATCGTTTGCGATTACCATTTTTCTATGCAAACTGTACGTTCCGGCTTGAAGCTCATAGAAATAAACGCCGGGCTTTAGTTTGTATAGCTCGTTTTGGAATTCAAACTCGTATTTTCCCCTTTCGTGCCAGGATTGATTGATTAACTGAGCTACTTGCCTGCCTGTTTGATCAAAAATTGTAAGGCTAACTTGCCCGGCATCACGCAGTTTAAAGCTGATACGTGTACTTGAGTTGAAAGGATTGGGATAGTTTTGTGTTATACTAAATGGTATTGCCGCTTGTGATTCCAAATCAACAGTCATATCTACGATTGCGGTGTAGATACTTCGAACTCCATTGTCCATTCTGGTCCATGCAGGGCGTATCATATTATTGTATGCCGAGATGTTATTGTAATCGCCAAAAAACACATTATCGATTGGTACAAAAGGATTTTCACTGATTTTGAAATTCGTAAAAGTTTCGCCTCCATCGCCAGACCAGGCCATATAAACGTCAGTTTGATTATCATTATAAGCCCTGCGATCGTAATAAACGAAGTATAAATATCCGTTGGTTTGATCGATTGTCATCCAGCTAAAGAATTGATGCTTGCCTGGCGGATCATCATTTACCCTTATTGGCTCCGACCAAGTGTTTCCGTGATCGGTTGATTTGGTGAGCCATATATCAGTATCATCGCTTCCATTGCGCTGATCGGCAAAATTGATGTAAATAGTGCCATTATGCGGCGAAGGGCTCAGGTCGCAAACTGTTACCGGCATGCCGTTTGCTCTGTAGATGCCCGGAATGTTGATATCCCATCCGCCGATGTGCGGATCAACCGGAATATCTTCATCGAGCCAGGTTTGTCCGCCATCAAACGAACGATCGAAAACGATGCCTTCGGGTCCTGACCAGGAGACATACACTTCGCCATTTGGCCCAACGGCAGGCACAGCGCCTTCGGTAGTTTCATCGCTGTCGATGCAGTTACCAGCTACCTGATTAATGCTAATGGCTTCCGACCAGCTAAGGCCGGCATCTGTTGATTTGCTGAAACGGATGTTACTCTCGCAGCCCGGATCGGCTGACCCGTAATTATCAAATTGCGTCCAGGTAACATAAATAGTATTTGTTTGCGGATCCAAAACAGCCCAGTGTTTGTCTTGTGCTTTGCTTCCGTTTAATCCCATATAAGTGCCGTTATTCCATTGTCCGGTTGTTTTGTTGTATTTCTGGCAAACGATACGATCGATCCAGTTTCCAACGACAGGATTGGACAAGTGAAAGAAATAAAAATTGCCTGCAGTGTCAGTAATAATCACAGGATCGCCCCAAACACCATAAGATGGCGATTCCAGCTCGGAAGCCTGCCAGGTGTAGCCGCCATCTTCGGAGTAATACCAATAATAGGTATTGGAACCTGCCATAACTTCTAAGGGATTTTTTGGATTGATCCAAATACTGGGCTCGTTGGCGCTGGTGTAATTTCCTATTTTGATATTTTGATACTGCGCAATCATAACATAAGGCAGTATCATAGCTATCATCAACAATTTTTTAGCGAGGTTCATGATCAAAGGTTTTCTTTGTTTTCGATGATAAGTGCTTCGTCGAGTTTGTTTTCGGTATGGGCAACAGCGCAGGCAATGCTGGAGTCGCCGGTGATATTAACGACGGTTCGCAGCATATCAAGCGGTCTGTCAACAGCGAAAATAAGGGCAATTCCTTCGGTTGGGATACCAACTGATCCCAAAACGATTACCAGCATTATCATGCCTGCACCCGGAACGGCCGCTGATCCAATTGATGCAAGTGTTGCGGTAAGTATTATCGTAAGTTGTTGCCCAATAGTTAGATCCATACCATAAATCTGAGCCAGAAAAACAGCTGCTACAGCCTGATACAAACTTGTGCCATCCATATTAATGGTAGCACCCAGCGGCAGCACAAAGCTGCTTACTTCTTTTTTTACGCCCAGATTTTCTTCGCAACACTCCATCGTCACAGGTAATGTGGCAGCGCTGGAGCTGGTTGAGAAAGCCAATAGCTGAGCAGGAGCAAGCCCTTTGATAAATTGTTTGAATCCAATTACCGTGAGCGTACTGATAATGATAGGGTAAATTACAAAAACCATTAATAGCAGGCCAATAATGACTGTTAAAGCATACAGTCCAAGTGAACCAAAAAGTGCTGCTGTATCCGCAATCTGATCGCCGGCCACTTCAACAGTGATTGCGGCAATCAAAGCGAAAACGCCGTAAGGAGCAATTTTCATGATCAAATGGATCATCTGCAAAACAATTTCATTCAGTGATTCGATAAATGCTTTGATAGGTTTTGTTTTTTCCTGAGGTATAAGAATCATTGAGATTCCAAATAGAATCGAAAAAAAGATGACTTGTAGCATGCTGGTATTTTCGGTCATTGCCCTAAAAATATTGTCGGGCACAACATCAACGATAAATTGTAGTGGTCCATCATCCGTTTGTTGGTCGGGATTGTTTTGTACATTGGCAGCATATCGTTGCTGAAATTCCAATGCTTTCTCGGCAGGAAGCACTTTGCCGGGCCTGGTAATATTTACCACAGCTAAACCAACTGTAATAGCAATTACGGTAGTGACCAGGTATAAAGCTATGGTTTTGAGGCCGATACGGGATAGTTTGGAAACGTCGTTCAGGTTGCTGATACCATTGATCAGCGATACTATGATTAGTGGTACGGCAATAAGTTTCAGCAGCCGAATAAAAATAGTTCCCCAGGGTTTGATCCAATCGATTGTAAAAGTGTGCCAACCCAATAATACTGCCAGCAGTCCGAAAACAATACCGGCACCCATTCCGAATAAAATAAGCCAGTGAAGCGGGATTTTGGTTTTAATCATACGTTTGAATATTTGCCAAGAAGCACAGAATTCTTTTTAAGAAAAGGTAAAAGTAAAGTTTTTTACTGTTTCAGATAATTGAAAGGAGCTATCAAACACAGAAAAAATCCTTACTTTGCAGCACTAAAAACAAGATAATGGGCAAAGCAAAACGTATTGGGATTTTAACAGCCGGAGGTGATTGTCCGGGCATTAATGCTGCCATCCGCGGGGTGGGGAAAACGGCCATTGTGCGCCACGGCATGGAGGTGATTGGCATTTCGAGCGGTTTTGCGGGACTGATTCATAAAGAGGTGATGCCGCTTGCGGAGGAGGATTTGTCGGGAATTTTAACACTTGGCGGTACTATTTTGGGAACCTCACGTGAGAAACCTTTCAAGAAAAAAGGCAATGGTGCGGTTGACAAACCTAAGTTGATCAAGAAGAACTACAAAGATCTTAAGCTTGATTGTTTGGTATGCATTGGCGGAAATGGCACTCAAAAAACTGCCTGGCAGCTCAGCGAAGAAGGTCTTAATGTAATAGGTATCCCAAAAACAATCGATAATGACGTTTTCGGAACTGATTTTTCTTTTGGCTTTGATTCGGCGCTTACTATTGCCACAGAGGCGATCGATCGCCTGCACACAACGGCCAATTCGCACAAGCGCATCATGGTGATCGAGGTGATGGGTCATCATGCCGGCTGGCTTACGCTTTATGCCGGAATGGCCGGCGGAGGTGATGTAATTTTAATTCCTGAACTGGAGTACAATCCCAAAGCTGTAAACCGCTATTTACTTGATCGGGCTTATAAAAAGAAACCCTATTCTATCGTTGTTGTCGCCGAGGGTATTGCACGTCCCGAAGGACAATCAGCAGCTGATTTTGTGGCTGATATGATTGAAAAAGGAACGCATATTGAAACCCGAAAAACTGTTTTAGGTTACATACAGCGCGGTGGAAGCCCTTCGGCAAACGACCGTATTTTAGCAACACGTTTTGGATCGCATGCTGTAGATTTGATTGCCAGAGAGGACTTCGGAAGAATGGTTATAAATACAAAAAATGAAACAGCCAGTATTCCATTAGCAGATGTTGCCGGCAAAACCCGTTTGGTTCCTGAAAATCATTCTTTGATTCAAAAGGCAAAATCGCTGGATATATGTATGGGGAATGATTGTATTATTTTAAAATCTTAGCGTTTATGCCGCCTCTTGTAATTCAAATCAGTGGAATTTTATTAGCATCCGGCCTTGTTTTGTCCGCTATTGTTTCATGGATTGTTTTATTTCGGGGGAAATTTAAAACATGGTTCATTCTTCCGCATAAAGCAACAGAAAACACCGCAAAAGCAAAACTTTGGTTTGTTTTGCAGTCGGTAATGCTGGTTGTGGCTGCATTTATCGTTTCACTTCGCACAGTTCAATTGCTTGACGGACACAGAGATAATGTAATTGAGCAATTAATTTGGGGTGTGTCGGGGATGCTTTTCGTGCGGGCATTGGGTGAATTTAAGGTGATGGGGCTGTTCCGAACGGAAGATTGCGGAGATTTTACCCGTCTCGACCGACGCATACTCACACCACTGGCACTGTTATTTTTTATTATTTCCTGGCCTTTATTGTAATCCCTTATGAAATTTTTCAAAATTATTTTTCCGCTTTTCCTTTTCTTTTCAATTGGCCTGATTGCTCAAAATGCTGACTGGCAAACTCATTATGAACAATCCGGCAAAATAGCTACACCACGATATGCTGAAACTGTTAGTTTTCTGGAGCGACTGGCTGCAAAGTCGGACAAGCTTTTTATGGACGATTTTGGGTTTAGCCCGCAGCAAAGGCCAATCAAATATGTGATTTATGATCGTGACGGATTAACTGATCCTGAAGAGATTAAAGCTTCCGGAAGGGTGTTGCTTATGGTACAAGCCGGGATTCATCCGGGTGAGTCGGAAGGCAAGGATGCTATGTTGCTTTTGCTTAGGGATCAGGTGATTGAAAATAAATATGCAGCACTTTTCGAGCAGGTGAGCCTGTTATTTATTCCTGTTTTTAATGTTGACGGGCACGAGCGATTTAGCCAATATGGCCGAATCAACCAAAACGGTCCTGTAGAAATGGGTTGGCGCGTTACGGCTCAAAACTATAACCTGAATCGCGATTACCTTAAAGCTGATGCTCCTGAAATGCAAGCTTGGCTGAAACTCTTTCATCGTTTTGATCCGGATTTTTTTATTGATACACACACAACAGACGGAGCTGATTATCAGTATGTAATGACTTATGGTCTCGAGCTGGGAGGCAATATGGATGCGGGACTCACGGCCTGGCAAAAGGATGTTTTTCTGCCTTATTGGGATAAAGCGATGCATGCTGACGGGTTTCCTGTTTTCCCGTATGTGAGTTTTCGCAAATGGCACGATCCACGCAGTGGGCTGGTAAGCTGGATGTCGGGGCCAATGCTGTCTCAGGGTTATACTGCTCAGTGCAATCGCGCCGGTTTATTACTCGAAACACATATGCTCAAACCTTACGAACAGCGCGTGGATGCTACATTAGCGGCCATAGTTCACAGCATGAATTTGCTTTCTGAACAAGGAGAATTATTGCAGCAACTCAATAAAATGGCAGATGAATACGCATTATCTGAAACCTTCAGGGAAAAGGAGTTTGTGCTTCAATATGCGTTGGATCAAAAGGATAGTATTATGGTGCCTTTTGCCGGAGTGGCTTACGATAAGTTAATTAGCGATCTTACTGGTGGCGATTTATTTGTTTATGACGCCACACGCCCGGATACTTTCTTACTACCAATGTATCATACTTTTTTGCCCAATAAAACCATCATGCTTCCTGAAGCTTATCTTGTTCCGGTGGAATGGACAGCAGTGATTGATCGCTTGAAATGGCATGGCATTCAGTTTGAGGTGTTGAGCCAAAGTGCTGAACTTGAGGTGGAACAATATGTGTTTTCTGATATCAGCTGGCAACAAAGACCCTTTGAAGGCCGGCATCGGGTGCGTGATTTCAGTATGGTGAAACAAATGAGAAATGTTCGTTTCCCGGCCGGAAGCGTTCGTGTGCCCATGAATCAGCCTTTGGCGCGTTTAATTGCGCACATGCTTGAACCACAAGGAGATGGGTCGTTGCTGGAATGGGGGTTCTTTGATCCGATTTTTGAGCAAAAAGAATATGCCGAAACTTATGTGATGGAGCCACTGGCGCGCCGCATGCTCGATAGTATTCCGGGTTTGCGCGAAACCTACGAAGCCAAAAAGCTGGCCGAACCTGATTTTGCCCGTAATTCATGGGCACAGCTCAACTGGTTTTACAGGCAAACACCCTGGTGGGATGAAAAATATATGGTTTATCCGGTGGGAAGAGTTTTACACTAATGCTTTCTTAAGGATATTTATTCTGTTTTATTACACATTGTCAGCAGTTTAAGCAATGATAAACAATTCATTGTTGATAAGTAAGCCGCTCCATGCATTGTAATGGATGCAGGATGAGCGTTAACTTCGTGAACCCTAACCGAAATAACTGCTTATGCCTGCCACTAAAACAAAAACCAAAAAGATTTTCGTACTCGATACCTCTGTTATTATCTACAACCACAATGCTATCAACACTTTTGAAGAGCATGATGTAGCCATTCCAATCACTGTTTTCGAGGAGCTTGACAACTTTAAAAAAGGCAACGACACCAAAAACTTTGAAGCCCGGGAGTTTATCCGGTTTATGGACCGTATTTCAGGTAAATACACCATGAGGAACTGGCGGCGGCTCAACGGCCCTACAAAAGGGCGTTTTAAGGTTTTGATGAACGAGAAAAGTAAGTTGGATGCTTGTGATGTTTTTGGAGCTGACAAACCCGATCATCGCATTTTGAATGCTGCCCTCAAGCTTTCGGAGGATAATCCCGGAACAAAAGTGATTTTAGTTTCCAAGGACGTGAACCTCAGGCTTAAAGCTAAATCACTTAATCTGCAGGCCGAAGATTATGAAACCGGTAAGGTGAAGGATGTTAATTCGCTTTATACAGGTAAAACCACGCTCGAAAATATTCCGGCCGAAGTGATCGACAAGCTTTATTCAGAGGGTTTTTGCAGTTTGGAAGAAATAGGACACAAGCCAGCTGTCGCCAATCATTATTTCATCTTAAAGAGCGAAAAAAATTCCGCACTGGGTTTCTATAATCCTATCACAGCAAGGATTGAAAGGATCGAAAAACATGCCATTTCGCGTATTCTGCCCCGAAATGCTGAGCAGGTTTTTGCGTTTCATGCCCTATTAAATCCGGAGATAAAACTGGTAACCATTCAGGGCATTGCGGGCACCGGAAAAACGTTGCTTGCGCTGGCTGCAGCCTGGGAACAGCGAAGAAGTTTTAAGCAGGTTTATCTGGCGCGTCCGATTGTGCCGTTGAGTAATAAAGATATTGGTTTTTTGCCGGGAGATATCAAATCGAAATTGAATCCTTATATGGAGCCACTTTGGGACAATTTGAAGTTTATTCAAAATCAGTATGGCGAAGAGGATAAGGAATATAAGCGCATAACGGAGGCCGTGGAGAAAGAAAAATTGGTGATCACACCACTGGCCTACATCAGGGGACGCAGCATATCAAATGTGATCTTTATTGTTGATGA
>JAGYNM010000026.1 GCA_018399335.1 Bacteroidales bacterium
TAGTGGTGCGTCCCGGCATCAATCCGGCGCATCGGATTATCGACAGCGTGTTGCTTTACAGCACAAAAAACAATCCCGAAAAGCTTTCATCCTTCGCCTATACATCATACGACAAAATGGTGCTGACCATCGACACCCTGAATTATGTGCAAAAAACACCAACGGACACGGTAGTTTCCGACACCAATAAAAAAGCCCGTGAATTTCTGCGCCAGCGCGATCTGTTTATGATGGAAACTGTTACTGAGCGAAAATTCATGGCTCCCGACCGCAATTACGAAAACGTTTTGGCAACAAAAATCTCTGGCTTTCAGGATCCCATCTTTATCTTTTTGATGGCACAAATTCAAAGCCGAAGTTTTTATCAAGAGACAATTCGTATTGCCGACAAAAACTATATCAACCCAATTAGCAAAGGCAGCCAGCGCAAATACCTTTTTATCCTTGAACAGCAAAACGTAGTGAATGATAGGGATACGCTCTATACCATTTCGTTCAGGCCGCTGCGCAACACCAATTTCGATGGCTTGAAAGGCGTGATGAACATACGCTCAGATGGCTGGGCCATTCAAAATATTACAGCCAAACCCGATCGCGAAGAAACAGGCTTCAGCATTGAGATACAGCAGATGTACGAGAAAATTGAAGGCAGGCAGTGGTTTCCTGTGCAGCTCAATACCAATATCTTACTTAGCAGCGCAGTGATGGCAGAGGCCGACCGTAATTATCCGGTGATTGGTATCGGAAAAAGTTATCTACGCGATATTCAGCTAAATCCCGAGCTTGTTAAAAGACAGTTTTCGCATATCGATATTGAAGTTGCCACCGACGCTACCGAAAAAAATGCTGACTTTTGGCTGCGGCACCGTATCGACAGCCTTAATGAACGGACAATTGAAACTTACCGCTTTTTGGATTCTCTGGGCAAAGCCAACCAGTTCGACCGGATTGCTAAAAGCTTTGAATCGCTGATGACAGGAAAGATTCCAATTAAAAAAATCGATCTCGACCTTAATAAACTGATCCGTTTCAATGACTACGAAGGCATTTACCTGGGGCTGGGATTACAAACCAATGATAAATTTTCGCGCAAACTCAAGCTGGCAGGTTTCTGGGGATATGGTTTTGGCGATCAGACAGCCAAATACGGCCTAAAGCTCAACACCTACCTCAATCGCACACAGAGCACAGGCTTTTGGGTCGATTACCATTTTGAGGCCGTTGAGCGAGGAGGCTTTGCCCATTTCGGAAGCAATAACAATCCCTGGTCGCCAGAGAACTACCGCTTGTTTTTTATCAACAGCATGGACAGAAGCCATTCCTATACTGCCGGATTTCATTTCAGAGCCATGCAGCATTTTAGCTGGAAAATAGCGCTGGGTTCTGAACGCAAAACAGCTTTGGACTTGTATCAGTTTGATCAGTCGGGCAGCTGGGAAAACGAATTTCAACTGACGAAAATCCAGCTCGAAAGTCGTTTTGCTTTCAAGGAAAAATTTATGCAAACCACACGCAACCTGATCTCCCTGGGATCGAAATACCCGATTGTTTGGTTGCGTTACACCCATTTTGCCGACCAGCTGCTGGACGGAAAAATAAATGGCAACAAGCTGGAGATGAAAACCTCGTACCAATTTTTTACGCCCTATTTTGGAACTACCAGCATCAGTTTGCTGGGCGGAATAACCGATGAATTGCTTCCTGCTACAGAGCTTTTCAATGCTCCGGCCACCTACCGTGGGTTTGCGCTCTATGCACCCGAGAGTTTTGGCACAATGCGGATGAACGAATTCCTTTCAGATCGTTTTGGAGCAGTTTTTTTATCGCACAATTTCGGCAAGCTGCTGCTGCGGAAAAACAAATTTGAACCCGAATTTGCCCTGGCACTCAATCTTGGATTTGGCAGCCTCAGCCATCCCGAGCTACATCGCGGCATCACTTTTAACACGATGGAACACGGTTTTTACGAAGGCGGAGTGTTGATTCATAAGCTCTTAAAGCTTCCAACTTTAAACATAGGATTGGGAACTTTTTATCGCTTTGGACCTTATGGCTATGACGAAGTGGATAAGAACTTTGGATTTAAGTTTAGTTTGGAAGTGGGACTTTGAGGAGAGGGTTTACGGGATTGTTGATTTGTTGATTTGTTGATAGGTTGATAGGTTGATAGGTTGATAGGTTCAAGGGTTAAAGAATTAATGAGATACTTACCACGCAAAAGGCATCTCGGCATCTCGGCATCTCGGCTACGCTCGATGACCTCTTTGCTCGATGACCTCTTTGCTCCCATCGACGGGCTCAGGTCATCGCGATGACCTCCTTGCTCGGTGACCAATTCGCGCGGTAGCGGTGGTAAAAACGAGCCAAAAGCTAAAACCCAAAAGCTAATAGCCGACATACCACGCGAAAGGATTCGCGCGGCAGCGGCGGTAAAAACGAGCCAAAAGCTAAAAGCATTTTCACGGCTCCCGTTTGCTGCTTTATTAGTTTGCTTTGGCTGCGTTTTTTGTAGCTATTCCAGATAAAATTACAGCTTTATTCCTGCAGGATTTGCTGAAAGCGTTGCATGAGTTCAGGATCACTCTGAATGATCGTCGCCAATTCCTGATAACGCTCTCAACAGTAAGGCCTTATTTGGTAATTTCTGTCTGCATTTCTGTCTGAACCTTTACCTGTAGTTGTTGCAAATCCTTATTAATTTGTTCAACTTTTTTGTTGTTCCTGTTTAGCTACATTAGACCTTCACCCATCCGGATTTTAATTTGCCATGGCTATTTCGATAGCGTCTGAACTCATGCCCGCTTGTATTACAGCCTCCCACTTCCTTTTGGACGTCTGTTCGCGGTTTGAACAACTTTGTTGCAATCGGTGCCAAACTGTTGAAGCGCTGAATCTGAAAGTGCCGCTGTTTCTCTTGATTCTGCATCTTCTTTTGCGGACTTTGGGGCTGGACTTGAGCCTACAGTGCCAAATCCAAAAACATAAAGGTGTGCGAAGAAAGCAATACTAATTTTCGAGTTAATGTCATGATAACAAGTTTTTAAGTTAAGAATTAATTAAAGTGTCCAATCATGAAACACGCTTTACAGTTAAAGCAAAACCAGGAGTCGTCGAAAGGCATTAAGTGTTACTTTTGAAAGGACAGAAGTATTGTATCTGCTTTTCTAGCAACAGCTTATAGTGATTTTGTTAAAAATTGAAAGAAAAGTATCCGGAAATGAAAGCTCTGGCTTGTATGGAGTGCAGAGGCAAAAATACCTGGGGTTTGTTGGTTGGCAAAACACTATTGTCCGGTAAAAATCACAAAAACGCCTCAATCGCTTTACGCTGTCCCCGCGGGACTCGCTAATCAGGTTAACTTTTATTTTACCCATTTGTCCACCGACAGTTCCGTTAGGGACAAAATGTGGGTAATCAATGCATTAGAAATTGATAAAAAGTCCCCAAGGACTACATTTTAATTTATCGGATAATAGTGTTAACAAAAATGTTTTCTGCATCCTTTTTCAAAAGAAACTTCTATTTTTGTTGAAACGGTAAACCAAAATCAGCCATGTCGCAGCGGTCAGTTTTTTCGCGTTTAATTAAGGGCGTGTAACACATCCGTGACAGTGCTATTGTGATTGTACTGGAGCAATATCACAGGTTTGCTGGGCTGGTTTATCGGCATTTCTGCTCAAGAGTTTTGTGTGTTTCACATTAAAGAGCCGTCACGTGTTTTTGATAAATCGTCTGAGAACCTGTGGTATATTTTGTATCCTGGTGTTGGTATCGTAATCACAGTTTTATTGTACGCTACCTGCTAAGGATCACACCGAGCATGGCATTCCGCGCATATTGTATGTTATTTCGCGACTGGATGGCAAGATGCGCTGGCATAAATACTTCTCCTCTATGCTGGGCAGTTCGTTCACTGCAGGATTTGGAGGCTCAATCGGGCTGGAGTCGCCGATTATCGCAGCAGGGGCTTCACTTCGGGTCAGGGCTTGGACAAAGGTTACGCCTGAATTACAAAACATCATACACATCGGCTGTGGCGTGCCGCAGGAGCTACGGGCCCTCCTGACTCACCACGCCTATGCCGCAGTTGTTTTTGGTCTCGAAGTGCTGATGCTCGATCTGGCTACGGCATCTATAATTCTCACTGATCGCTTCTGTAACGGGCGCCATCACGGCAAGCTGCCCTTTCCGACGAGATACGACCCATTTCAAATCACCCAGCCTTTCGAGATTTACGACCCGCATTTTTATGTGATTTTAGGTGTTCAGTGGTTTGGTTTCGCTTTACTACAGCGGCATGCATCATGCCATTCGCAAGCGATTCAGCAGGTTTTGGAAACCGATATCAAAGACTCATAATCGGCAGTCTGACACCGCATTTTAATTTTCATCTTCCCGCCACTTTACGGTGAGGGTTGGTGCAGCCATCAAACTGACCGCGACTGGCAATGCCGACCAATTGCTTAACAATACTTTTTGTTTGCTTACAAAGACGTTTGGTGGATTTTCCTGCTTTTTACTTCCGTCTTTCTGGTTTTACTCAAAGTGGTTGCCACAGCGCTTACAGACAGAAGCTGGAGGCATTGGCGGCATTTTTAGCCGGCAGCGGTGATGGGGCGGCCTCACCGGATTTATGCGTTATCGAAGTTTATCAATCAGATAGGATACCCGCATCCCATTCATGAAGGCAGCTTTACTTTGCAGGCATGGCGGCTGTGCTGGGCGGCGTGCTTCATGTTCGCTTACGGCTATCTTTCTGATCAAAAGCCGAGATGAGCAACGGCTACGAGTTGATTGTGCCGCTGATGCTAAGCACAGCCATTGCGTTTTACCGTGGAAAATCTTTAGTCCGCATTCCATTTCTTTTACTAAAACAACGGGCTGAAAGTATGACTCGCTGACGCACGACAAAGACAAGACCGTACTCACATTACTGAATGTGAAAAAAAGTAATTGATAGATTTACTTACCATAAGTCCGGGAAGCCAATCTGGGAGATCTTACCAGACCTATCATTCATCGAAACGTAATATTTTTCCGGTTGTGAGGCCGACAACACCTATATTGGTCTGGTTGATATGGATGATGTGCGCAAGGATATGTTTAACCGGGAAAATATGCAACCCATCAAGCAACCTATATGATTCAGGCCAAAGAGCATGTTTCAACACATGAACCCATGGAGCGTGTGATGGATAAATTCAGGAAGACCGGCTATTTCACCTTCCGGTGATCGACAATGGCAAATATGTGGGTTTTGTATCGCGGGCTAACATCTTTAATGCTTACAGGCAAGTGCTGAAGGATGTAACGATGGAGTATGAGACTTGAGAGATGGGAAACCACAATCTTTAGCGCCCATGTTACCAAAAAAAGACTTTTAACACAAATTTGGGAATATTGTTTAACCCTAAAATTCTATAAAATGGGAGCCTCAGAAAATAACCAGTAGATTTATTCCAATTGGAACAATTATTATCACTTACGTAATTGTGAAAATCCTTTATAAATTAACAGGATTTCCACATGACTTTACTGATGGCATAGCAAACATCAGTTTGCTCATTGATATAGCATTATGGGCATTTGTTTATTCGGTAGTTTATTTTCTTCTCAGAAAACTTCTCTCAAAAAGGACAAATGAAGTTAAAAGCGTTAAAAAAGATAAGTAAAGGTTTGCTGGAGTAAACAATTTAAATGGAGCAAACTGGAAAACAGCAAGGTTGAGTAGGAAAAAGTTTCATCAGAAACAAGAAACAGTTCCTCATTCTATTGCTGCGGCAGACGAGCAGAAAAATGAGTGATTGATGTTATTTGCCAAATGAGACTCTGTTTGTTTTAGGCGACGAGCGATTTGGCGTGTTTGTGTTGAAAGCCGATGATAAGGAAACCCGCGAGTTGGAAAATATAGCTATATACGAGAAATACTTCAAGCGGCAGCGCTGCTGTAAAGCATTGATAAAATTTATTGCTGATTTCTACAAGAACGACTACAAATCAATGCTTGTCGGGACAGGCGAAACACCAGCTATCTTGTCGTTTTATGAAAGTTGTGATTTGAATTGTCACATCGGGTAAAGAATTTTTTCACAGACAATTACGACCATGCTATGTTCGAGGGCGACATACAACTTGTTGATATGATTTATCTTGTAAAGGATTTACAGGAATAGCAGGAGGCAGTAATTACAAAAAATAGCTTTATGGATGAGATCGTAATTCGAGAAATCGAAAAAATGAAATTAATACACTCGAAGACATGTTGCATGAGTGCAATTTATCAACAATATAATCATGGGCACGAACTGAATAAATACTACTACCAATAAGAAAATGTATCAGATATGTTAGAAACCTTATCAGCCATAATCTTTACGTCACTAATCAGATCATTACCATTTCAGGATGTTTAGCTGTTGGTGTGCCTTGGGAGAAGCATCTATGGGCGGCAAATACCCGGGTAAATACCCCAAAAAATGAGGGTCGTCGCAGTCTTGAACATGCTAATTCTGGGCTTTATTGCAATTGTATTATCTGGAATCCAACTTAATGTTTACCCAATTAAATTCACTCGGAGTTGGGAATTTGCTATTGTTGTATTTTTAGCATCGCAACAATAATGAATACAATTACTCCAGCAAGATAGAACGCATCTGGGCACCAGTAGCTCTAGTTCAGCTGATTACAAGTTTATTAATTGCAATTGGATAAGTTTAAAACTTAAGACATTTGGCGCTTCACAAGCAACAACGGGTGTATGTGGCAACACAGCAATGTCACTAAAAAGTAAATACTTGGCTGAAATTTTGACTTGGCAAGTAAAGATTAAAAATTAAACATTCAAACTACATTGATTTTTGATCTCAGGCGGGTAATAAAGCAAGCAGCTCCCAAAGCAACAGAAACGATCAGCTATGGAATGCCTGCTTTCAGGCAAAATAAGATTTTGGCTTATTATGCTGTAAATAAAACCATTTGGGCTTCTTTATCCGACCCCAAGCCCACCGCCATTTCAAAAAAGAGCTAGCAAATTACAACACTTCAAAAAGGCGTCATTCAATTTCCGCCTCTGATAAAACTTGCCATTGTCTCTGATAAAAGATTGTAAAGTTTTGATTGGATGAGGATTGAATGATATGATTATAAATGTTTTAGATGGAATTCTGCATGAAGTACCGGATGATATAAACAAACTTTGAAGGCAAATGCCGACCTACTTCGAAAAGGTGGAACAAGCTGACACCAATACAACGCAACGAATGGATCTGCTGGGTTACTATTGTGAAAAAGGCTGAAACAAGAGCAGATCATATTAACCGCATGACAGCAGAATTAAAAGAAGGCAAACGGAAACCCTGTTGTTGGCCAGGTTGCCCTCATCGCAGACCTTCAGCACAAAAATGGTTTAAAAAAATTGAGCCATGAAGTCGATGCCCGAACAAGATGACTGTGTCCATAATGACACTTACATTTGTTTATATGCATAAAGCCGTAATTTGGAGGGCAAAGGCGCTTTAACTTCTCCTAACAATATTCCAAACACAAAATAAATTATCAAAACAAACGAAATATCCCTCTGTATGATGAAAATGGTATAAAGCAAAAACCTTGAAATTAAGATAATTGCAATCATTTTTACATTATGGGCATGATAGGCATTGAAAAAAAGTAATTAGTTTGGGACTGGAAAATCTGTGAATGATGTAAAACACTTCCAGAATTATATAACGATTTCCGGAGCCATGTTTTACACCTTTGCATCATTGTGAAAATTCATTCGCAATTTAAATTTCAAAAAAAATGAATAAACCTGAAGTAACCGGAAACTGGAATGAGCAAAAAGGAAGGCTCAAACAAAAATTTGCAACCTTAACGGACGATGATTTGATGTTTGCTGAAGGCAAAAAAGACGAAATGCTTGGAAAACTTCAACAGAAACTCGGAAAGACAAAAGAAGAATTGCACAAGGCGATGATGGAGCAATAGAAGTCTTCTTTTTGGAAAAGATGCCGTTTTTCATTATATTTGTCAAACGGCATCATTTTGTTAAAGAACACATTAAGAAAAATAATTTAAGACATGACTCAACATACTGTAAGAATAAAATCCATTAAGCACATCACTCCTGATGTATTACAAATTGTAACCGAGAAACCCCTGAATTTTAAATTCACTCCCGGGCAGGCCACCGAAGTTGCCATAAATAAAAATGGATGGAAGGATAAAAAAAGACCCTTCACATTTACCTCTCTGCCTGCAGATGATTTCCTTGAATTTACCATCAAGACTTATCCATCGCACAAAGGGGTTACCAACGAACTGTTGAACCTGAAAAAGGATGACGAACTGATTTTGCAGGATGTTTTTGGAGCCATTTCATACAATGGCGAGGGTTTGTTTATTGCCGGAGGAGCTGGCGTTACGCCATTTATTTCCATTTTAAGGCACCTTCAATTGAAGGAAGAGCTGGGTAGTAATCGGCTCATTTTCGCCAATAAAACCAAAGAGGATATTATCCTTGAATCGGAGCTTAAAAAGCTGTTAGACAACAATTTTATCAATATTTTATCCGAAGAAGACACAGCAGCTTATGCACACGGAATGATTGATGAAGACTTTCTTAAAGATCACTTTACCAAGCTAAATCAGCAGTTTTATTTATGTGGCCCGCCTCCTATGATGGATGCAGTAAGCGAGCAATTGAAAAATATTGGAGTAAGTGAGAAAAACATAACCACAGAAGAAATGTAATATGGAAAACGCAATTGAAAAAGTAGTTTCTGAGCAAATCGTAAATGATTTGAATGCCAAAATTCTGAAGATCACCACCACAATAAAGGATCAATATCCAGAGCTGTCGCAATACCTGGAAGAAATGCCGGTGACTATTCCCTCAGAAAAAAATCCGGAGATATCACGTAGTCAATTAGAAACTTACTACGAATCCCTCGTTTCGCTTTTGAAGCAATACAAAGAAGACAAAACTAAAACCGAAGAATAGCCCATTTTGATTCAATTGAAGCACCTGGCAAGGAATAATTTGTAGCGCGCAAAGCGTGGTCCATTATTCTTATGCCTAACAGCGTGAATATTAAGGACGTGTTTCCTGAAACAAATCAGAATGGTTAATGAATGTAAGAAACTTTATTTCTTTGGTTTACCGGTTTTATTCGTTTTCGTGATGCTTGTTTTCATTCCGGTCATCAACGACTTGACAACATAATTAAATAAAAATCGTTCCGGATCTCTTTCATAATCAACAATTCCTATCCTCACTTCTTCTCCCGGCATCGGGTTCGATTCCATCACTACTATATTGGCAATCATCGATTTTAGCTGGTCGAGAATAGCGTCCGTTTCACCTGTTTTTTTATTTACTATATCAAAATCCAAATCCTGATAAAGCAATTTCAAATTACCGCTTGCTTTTGAATCGTTTGCCGAAAAACTAAAATACATGGCATTTATTTTTCCTGATATAATGGAGATAAAAGCATTTTTCTCCAAAATTGGATTCAGCGCAGTGGCCTCCATTTCCAGGAGCGATCCATTCACTGCGAAAGTGTTTTGATTGTCGTAAATCCTGGCTTTCAACAAAATGGCAACTTTCCCTTTTCCCATTAATAATGCATTCGTGTTCAACTCGAGGTAAGCTTTTTCTGTTTTGTAAATAGTATCGTTGGTGATTTTGTAAATCTTGATGTCTATTTCGTCAAAACTAATGCTTCCTTTTTCTATTGCTTTTTCAGCATGTTCTGAATATTCAATATTTCCGCTTAAAATACCAATTGAATCGATATTCAAAACAGCCGGATAATCCGCTATCATATCCTGGAAAGTTGGTTTTTGAATGTGCCTGAATTCCTTTCTTTTATCTCGAAACACATGCAACTTCAATGCTCCAATTTCGATAAATGAACTGGTCAGATTACCTGATTTGATATAGTCTGCAGCCGAAAAATCATGAAAAGAAATCTGGTTGAACCTGCCATCAACGCGATCGGTTTCGAATTGACTTTGAGCAGCAAAGCCATACTCGGAATAATTCGGCTGAACGGCAAAACTGTCAGCAGTCAGTGTTTTTGAAGCTGCTGCATAGTTTATTCCAACGGCAGTAAAGGTGTAAAGGCTATCGGGGCTTATTGTTTTGAATTCCGGCGCACCGAAATCAAAATGACTAAAAATACCATGCGATAAGGTGTCATCTTGTTTCACTTGAATTGCAAAAACTTTCAAAAAGCCATTTTTTAGGACATAAGTTTGCGCCGTAGTTTTGTTTTTTATATCAACCGCCAATTGCCTTACAAATAGCTTTTCGATCCTGAGATTTAATGGCGAAAGCTTTGCCCGCCCACCTTTGGATGGAAAGGCAAACGATCCGGCAAAGTTGCTGTTGAAAATATCAACTTCACCAATGTGGATGTCTTTCTTAAACAAGGCTTTTAAGAGGTGAATGTCTTTGATTTTAACTGATTCTATTTCTGCGGATAAGCCGGATTGTCCAG
Source organism: Bacteroidales bacterium (assembly GCA_018399335.1). Taxonomy (GTDB): domain Bacteria; phylum Bacteroidota; class Bacteroidia; order Bacteroidales; family F082; genus UBA5536. The sequence continues at coordinate 10,506 of JAGYNM010000026.1, forward strand.
GATTTAGGGAAGCAGTTTGAAGCGTAATCTTATTAAGTTCAATTTCAGATCGAAAGATTGAAGCATCGATATTCTCGATCTTCACCTGATACCCCGGCATTTTCTTTAATTGCTGACTGCATTCTTTCTCCTATCCAGGTTCAACAACAAGGTTCACAAGCAAACAATAATACCAGCACTATAAAATGCTCCAATCCCCGCAACAATCCACCAAATTATTTTCTTTTTTCATTTCAAATCAAAGGTGACATGATCTGTTTCACAAAGTGTTACATAATTCCTAAAGAGATTTACATCATCTCACATAAATACAAACTTTACATTCATACTTTCCGGCTTTTTTTTATTGCTTTATAAAATATGTGGAATGATGCAATACATTCTAAAATTATGTAAGACTCTTTTGCTTCAAAACCTACACCTTTGGTATGGATTAAAACCGGCTTCTTTATATCATTCAAAAAATCGCTAAAGCAATGAACCTGTCATTTCAAAAAAAAAAATTATTTTACGTAATTGCCATATCATTTGCGCTGTTTGCCATATTAGTTGTGGCAAAAACTATTCTTTATTCCGCTATGTTGCCTTGCTTATTTCGTTTATCCTTTTCCCATTGGCGCGAAAGTTTGAACAATGGAAAATCAATAAAAATATTTTGCTGCCTTCTTTCTATTTTGACTGTCGTTTTGATGATTGCTGGCGTTATTTACTTTTTTTCGACCCAGCTAATTATATGTCGAAAGAGTTCGTTCATTTTCAGGAAGATATTATCAGTGCTTTGGCAGATGTGACCATTTGAGGACAACAACAATGTGAATTTTATTGGAAAAATCTGGAAAGAAACGAACTGGGTTGACCGATGAAAGATTGGATTGGCGATTCAACGGATTTTTTGATCAGTAAACCGTAAACAATACTGCCACTTTTATTGCCGGATTGGATGCGGCGACTACTATAGCCTGCGTTCTTCTGTTCCTTATTTACAGAGATGGATTAACACAGGCATTTCTGGCTTTTTCGCCCGAAGATAAAAAAAGAATCCGCGTTTTCAAAATGTTAAAATCGGTGCAGCAGGTTGGGCAAAAATACCTGTTTACATGGTACTCACGCTAATTATTGGCCTTGCCAACAGCATAGGACTATTGATCATTGGAATCGACAACCCCTCTTTCGGATTTTTAGGCGCAGCCCTGGCTACTATTCCATATATAGGCACTACACTTGAGCTACTTAGCCTGGTTATCTACGCATTTGTATCCTACGCCCGTATGGACGGCATTAACCGTAGTTTTCTTTATTATTTTGGTTCGTTCAGTTGGTGTCTATAATTTTTCTGATCAGAATCAAGTTATGAAGTTTAAAAATCAACGCTCAACCGCCATCCAGAGCCTTTTATTGAGCCTCGGTTTGGGGACTTGCCGGTACATCCGCCTGCCATTTGCCGCTATGGTAAAAGTTGTTTGCGCAGAATATATTGAACTGAAACCAATTGCGCTCATCATGGGCGAGCATAACAACAAAGAAAACGATGGCCATGACCAACTTTCGGTTTGGTGGAAGAAAATAAAAAAGCGGTTTTCAGCCTGATCAATCCAGAGGAGATAAATATGTGAATGATGTAAACTTTCTCAAAAGTTATGTAACACATTTTGCTTTACACAATCCGAACTTTGTCGTCCTAGTATTCACACTTCTAAAAATAAAATATTATGACAGAAATTAAAATTGAACGAAAAAAACAGGTGTGGCCGTGGATTCTGGCAGTCCTTGGCATCATTGCTTTGCTTGTATATTTCCTGGTAATTCGGGACAGCAGTACAAGTGCAGAAGTAGTATCTGAAGCAGATTTCATCAGCAATACGAACAAAGCTGATCTTATTGATGTAAACGAAAACAACCTCACCGTGGCGACTTATGTAAAGTATGTTGAAAACACCAAAGAAATGATGGGACTTGATCATGTTTATACCAACGAAGCATTGCTAAAACTCATTGAAGCCACGAATGCCATGGCTAATGAGGTTGGATATGACGTTAAGGCAGATATAGAAAAAGCAAAGGAATATGCAAAAATGATTACCGAAGATCCTTTTGAAACAACACATGCAGATAACATCAGAAAAGCCGATGATATCATTGCTACTGTATTGCAAAACATTCAAAAGGCAAACTATCCAGGATTGGCAGACGAAGCAAAAGCTTTGAAAAGTGCTGCAGCATCCATAAAACCGGGAATACTTGTGCTGGATCAAAAAGATGCCGTAAAGGATTTCTTTGCCAAAGCTGCCGAACTACTTCAAAAAATGAATTAATTACCCTTTAAAAAATAAAAGTATGACTGATACAAATAAAAATCTTTTTGTCCTGGATGAACTATCTGGTTATAAAGTAGCCGAAGATTACAACGACGTAAGGGGCTGGAATGTGAAAGATGCCAACAACCGCACCATTGGCAAGGTGGATCATTTGCTGGTAAATAAGACTGCCAAACGTGTAGTGTATCTTGATGTAGAAGTTGATGAAACACTCATCGAAGAGGGGCACAACACCTATCAGGCTTCTGCAGGCGACGGCGTGCATGAGTTTTTGAACAAGGAAGGCGAGAATCATCTGATTATTCCAATTGGAATGGCGGTGTTGGACGAATCCAAAAAACAGGTGAATACCAGCCAAATTAACAGCGCGACATTCGCAAAAACCAAACGTTTCAAAAAAGGAGATGTTCCTGGTTTTAATTACGAATTGGATGTGGTTCGTCATTATAAAGGAGATACTACAATTCACAGCTCAAATGCAGTGGATGGTTTTTACGATCGGGAAGAATTCAGAAATTCAGTACCGAACAGACAAAAGAAATAAATCAGTATGGAATTACCCACAAAAGAATTGATACAAGAGCTCCTGTCAACAGATCAGGAGCTCTGTTTTTCGCTCTATATGCCCACGCATCAAAAGCACCCGGAAAATTACCAGGATATCAGCCTGTTCAAAAAACTCGTCGGGCAAATGGAGGAATCCCTGCTTGAAAAATATTCAGCAAGTGAAGCCAAAAAGTATCTGAAACCCTGGGAAGAACTTGTGACTGACAATAAATTTTGGAATGGCACAAAAGATGGTCTGGCAATTTTTGCTGCGAATGGAATGTTTAAAATTATCGGTTTGCATAAATCGGTTGATGCACTGGCAATAGTGGCCGACAGCTTCCATACCAAGCCACTCAGACAATATTTGCAGTCGGCAGACCATTACCATGTGTTAGGCTTGAGTCTTCATGATATCCGCCTATTCGAAGGAAACCGTCACTCACTTACCGAAGTTGATCTCGCTGCCGACATGCCAAAAACCATAACAGAAGCTTTGGGAGATGAATTAACCGAGAAGCATTTGACAACAGCTTCTTATGGGGGCGCGAGCGGAGAAAGTTCAGGCATGCATCACGGACATGGTGGCAAAAGTGAAGAAACTGATAAGGATGCTGAAAGATATTTTCGTTCGGTAGCGCAATCCGTTTACGAGCGCTTTTCGAAGCCAAGCAGTTGGCCGCTTATACTTGCGGCATTACCCGAACACCATAATCTCTTTCAAAAAGTAAATAAAAATCCTTTTCTGCTGCCTCAGGGTATTCCCATAAATCCTGCGTCAGTTCTGATAGATCAACTGGCAAAAATGGCCTGGGAAATAATGGAGCCTGAGTATAATCTGAAACTTGATGGCATGGCCGAACGCTTTGAGCAGCATAAGGCAAATGCCAAAGGCAGTGACGACTACAGGGAAGTGGCCATAGCAGCCGTTGAAGGTCGCGTTGACACACTTCTGGTGGAGGCCGACCGCATTATTGCTGTGAGGGTAACAAATCTGGAAACAGGAAATACACAGAAAAAGGATATGAAGAACCCAAGAGTAGATGATCTGCTTGATGATTTGGGTGAATTGGTCCTAAAAATGGGTGGTCAGGTGAGGGTTCTTCCAGCTAAAAAAATGCCTTCCGAAACAGGGTTGGCAGCAATCTATCGCTATTAGTTAAAGAAAAAAATGCAAATACAGTTTCATACAAATCCAAACGCAACAGGAAGCAAAGAGCTCATTGCCTGGTCATCCTCTTTAATAACGGAAGAGTTGAGCAGCTACGATCAACCCAAATCAAAGGTAGCAATACACCTTTTAGATGAGAGTAGTATTACAAATGGATTTCACGGTAAGTGCTGTAAAGTTGAAGCCCGTCTCGCAGGCATGAAAACAATTGCCGTGGCCGACCATGCCAACACCCACGTGCAGGCAATTTTTGGCGCTATTCACAAATTGAAGACTTCCCTGGAACAAAATAAACAGACAAACAAATGATCATTATAACGGAAAAATTAAGCTCAACCACTGCCAGAGCAGCATTCATTGAGGTGGAATCCAATATTCGCCTGCATATCACTGATGTTGGCGATGGCAGACCAATAGTGCTGATACACGGCTGGCCATTGAGCGATGAAATGTATGAATACCAATACAATGCTCTGATTGAGAATAATTTCAGGGCAATAGGTATCTCCTTGCGTGGTTTTGGCCAATCGGACAAGCCTTTCGGAGCATATGACTATGATACGCACGCACAGGACATCAAAAAAGTTTTAAGCAGCCTTGAAATAAAAAATGCTGTTTTGGTTGGCTTTTCGATGGGTGGTGCTATTGCAATTCGTTATGTTTCAAAATACAAAGGAGCACATATTTCCAGGCTGGTCTTGTGTGGAGCAGCAGCACCGCTTTGGACACAACGTGCCGATTTCAAATACAACCTCCCAAAAAGTGCCGTCGATGATTTGATCGGGTTGTGTTATAAAGACAGGCCGCAGTTGCTATCCGATTTTGGAAAGATTTTCTCATCAACCGAAACAGCTTTAAATGCGGGAATACGCAATTGGTTATATGGCATAAACCTCAGCGCATCTGCTTATGCCACAGCACAAAGTTTAATTGCATTGCGTGATACTGACCTGCGAGCTGATTTGACCAAAATTGCAATTCCAACCCTGATCATGCATGGCAAAAAAGACAAAATATGCTCTTTTGATCTGGCCGAACAAATGAAAGCCGGCATAAAAAATTCACATCTTGTCGCCTTCGAAAAGAGCGGACATAGTATGTTTCTGGAGGAAACACAAAAGTTTAATACAGAACTGATAAAATTTGCTGAAGAATAAATTTGTGAAGAAATAATTAAGACGCGCGCATCATTCCAGACAAAATCATTACCTTTTCTTTGGTTATTCCATCTGCAAATGATTAATTTGAGTAGCTGATTCATTACAGTTTTATCAGGACTATTTTAGAATCTGGCTAACAAGACTGTCAAACCTTTGTCCGTCCAAGCTTAAAACATCAAATGTGGGATTTATGTAACATTTAAAAATTGTTGTATAACAGGGGCATGCTTTATTAAACTAACTTTGCACATAACAAAATTTAATACAATGAATAAAGGAACAGTAAAGTTTTACAATGACGCCAAAGGTTTTGGATTCATTAAAGACGCAGAATCATCGAAAGAGTATTTCGTACATTCAACAGGAGTTAAAGGAAGCATCAGAGAGAATGACGAAGTAACTTTTGATTTGGAAGAAGGAAAAAAGGGATTAAACGCCGTAAATGTTAAGGTTGTATAGCACGAAAAATCATCCATCTCCCTCCAAAGATACTCTGGCGTCAACTCAAGGATAAAATTCGTCATTAACTGATTTTTCCCTGGTTTTTCGCACCTACAGGCATATTAATATGCTGGTTGATTACAGCCCATTGCTTTTTGTTATTCTAGCGCAGCGATTTTAAATGAGAATTGCGCATTATAACAGAAAGCTTTTGGTATTTTATGCTTTAAAGCATGCTTTTTGTAATAAGAATTATAGCAATCATTGAATACTATTACCGTCATTTAAACTATCTAAACTGGTTTTCTGGAACTTTCCCCCGTTGCGAAAGCAGGTTATATAATGGGCACTATTCAGGCTAGTGACTTTTTTAGTAAAGGAACTTAAGTACAATGTAATCATTAAACTAAGTATGCTTACTTTTGCCGGAACACAATAAAAATGATCAGTCGATTCATTAATCTTTTGAGGCTTCCCGGCATTATCCTTTTTATGCTAAAATCATTGCGGGTGCAACAGCGATTTCTCATAAAGCACATCGATCCTTTGCTCAACGAGATTCAAAAAGATCAGGACGTAAGTGTTACAAATGAGGATATAAAAAAAATCAGACGCTATTATGGTCTGGCCGTACCTGCCATTTTAGGAGAAGCTTTTTGCATTTTACGGGGCCGGCCTTTATCAAAAAAAGAACGACTTGCACTCACCTATTTGGGTGCATCTACCGGTTTGTATGATGATTTTTTTGATGATTTGAACACCTCAGAAAATCATATCAGGGAACTGACCATAAAGCCTGATGAAAAAATTGCCCAAAATTCAAGTGAATTACTCTTTGTCAGATGTTATCAAAATGCTATTGACAACGCTCCAAACCCTAGCTTGCTCAAGCAAAGAGCCCTTGATGTTTTTGAAGCTCAGGTGCTAAGCAAGAAACAAAAAGACGCTGGCATTTCTGAGGAAGAGATAGGTTCGATCACCTGGTTAAAAGGAGGCGTGTCGCTGCTTTTTTACAGAAGCGTTTTAGATGGAGAAGCCACAAAAAGCGAAGAACTCATGCTTTATGCCCTGGGGAAAATCATGCAACTGGAGAATGACGTGTTTGACGTTTACAAAGACCGCCAGCAAAATATCAGCACACTGGTAACGATTGAGCGCAATATCGCAAATCTGAGAAAGACCTATCTCGAATTAATAAAAGAAACCTTTGTTTTGCTCGGACAAACTGAATTTAAAGCCAAAAACAAGCGGCTTTTCATGCGTTTTATTTGCACCATTATCTATAGAGGGCTTGTTTGTTTAGACTGTTTGGAAAGGAATGAAAAACTTACAAACGGTCTTTTTTCCGTAAAAGACTACAACCGCAAGCAGCTAATTTGCGATATGGAGAAGCGAAGCAACCAGATGCGGCTGATACGGTATTTCGCGAAGTGCAACACATCCATCCTAAAAGCAACTTAAAAAACCCACCTAATAATACGGGGTTTAGCTTAACCAAATAATTTACAACCTATGAAATACAAAAAATACATCAATGACGTGCCATCGATTTCTGAAATTGGGCTTGGTGCATGGCAACTGGGGCATAATTCCGGATGGCAGGGAATGTCAGAAAAGGATGCTATTGTTATGGTTGAAAAATCATTGGAATATGGAATCAATTTTTTTGATACAGCACCAAATTACGGCCATGGCACAGGCGAATCCAGGCTTGGCAAAGCATTGAAAAATAGCGACAGAAGTAAAATAGTGATCAACACGAAATTCGGCCATACCGATACGGGGATCACCAATTACAGTTCAAAATCTATTCGGGAATCTTTAGAGGGAAGCCTGAAAAGATTACAACTTGATTATGTTGATTCGCTCATTATTCATAATCCACCGATGGCCTATCTGGATGGCAACAAAAATGACCATTATGAAATTCTTGAACGCTTAATCGAAGAAGGTAAAATAAAAGCCTATGGAGCATCTTTAGATACTTTTGAAGAAATGAAATTGTTTATGCATACCACAAACGCCAAAGTGATTGAAGCTTTTTTCAATATCCTGCATCAGGATTCTTCACGGGCTTTTGAATTGGCAAAAGAAAAAGAAGTAAGCATAATCGCTAAAATACCCTTGGATTCAGGATGGTTGTCAGGCAAATACAATGCTGAAAGCAATTTTGACGATATCAGAAGCCGGTGGTCGCGGCAAGACATTCAAACGCGTGCCTATCTTGTTAATCGCATAAAAGAAATTGTTGGCCCAAAAGAAAATCTTGCGCAAATAGCTATTTCGTTTTGTTTGGCCTTTGATGCTATTTCGACCGTTATTCCGGGAAATGTTAATATAGCTCAGCTAAGCAGTAATGTAGAAAGCACTAACAATCCAATATCCAGGGAACTTGTTGAAAAATTGCAAGATTTTTATCTAAAGGAAGTAAAACAACTTCATTTGCCCTGGTAAATTTTTGTTTTTCAATTAATTCCGGGATTAGAAATCTTAAAATTCGAAAAGCACAATTTCATTACCTTTGAGCTCCAGCAAGAATTAACGAGATAAATTTAAAAAAAAGGGGAAACCATACATGCAAGAATACAACGGAGTAATGATGCAGTATTTTCATTGGTACACCCCTGCTGACGGAACATTATGGAATCAGTTGGCCAAAAACGCCCCGAAACTCGCAAAGGCGGGTATCACGGCAGTATGGCTTCCTCCTGCCTACAAAGGCGTTGACGGTAAAACCGATGTAGGATATGCTGTATATGATTTGTTCGACCTGGGAGAATTCAAACAAAAAGGATCAGTTCGCACAAAATATGGCACCCGCAAAGCATACCTCAAAGCGATAAAAGCAGCTCAAAAAGAAAATATTCAGGTTTATGCCGATATCGTTTTCAATCATAAGATGGGAGCCGACTTCACTGAAGAATTTCGGGCAAGACCCTACGATGCCAACAACCGAACCTCCCCAACCGGAGAATTAACAACAATAAGGGCGTGGACACATTTTAGCTTTCCGGGAAGGCAAAAAAAATACTCAGAACTCGAATGGCATTGGTGGCATTTTAATTCGGCCGACTACAATGAATTGGATCAGAATCAACGTGCAATTTATCTTTTTGAGGGCAAGCACTTTGATGAAGATGTTGATCAGGAAAAAGGTAATTTTGATTACTTAATGGGATGCAATCTGGACATCAATAATCCGGATGTAAGAAAAGAACTGCTGTATTGGGGCGAATGGCTCTTTGACACAACAGGTGTTGACGGTTTTCGCTTTGATGCAGTGAAACATGTGAAGCCTTACTTTTTTATGGAATGGCTTACACACATCCGTAAGTATAGCGGCCGGAACCTGTTTGCTGTTGGCGAATACTGGACAACCAATATCGCAGCGCTAAAACGTTTTGCAAGCCTTACTGAGGGCGGGATGATGCTGTTCGATTCTGGTCTGCACTACAATTTTTCAGATGCCAGCAAAAAAGGACAAGCATACGATTTACGCGAGATTTTTAATAACACATTAACTTCTGAAATACCAAATCTGGCAATTACGCTGGTAAGCAATCACGACACACAACCCCTTCAGGCACTGGAATCTGTGGTAGAATCTTGGTTTAAACCTTTGGCCTATGCACTCATTTTGCTGAGACGCGACGGATACCCCTGCATCTTTGCAGCAGATTATTATGGCGCAAAATACAGCGATTTGGGACAAGACGGAAAAATGTATGCAATTGAAATGCCCGGGCACCAATGGATTATTGATAAATTTCTGGATGCCCGAAAAAAATATGCCTATGGCAATCAAATTGATTATTTCGATCATCCTAACTGCATTGGCTGGACACGTAATGGCCAAGATAAAAATAAGGGAGGGCTTGCAGTGCTTTTAAGTAATGGACAGCAATGTTCCAAAAATATGCAAACAGCCTCGCCCAATGCGACTTACATCGACCTAACAGAACATATTTCAGATCCGGTTTTAACCAATGAGGAAGGCTGGGGCGAATTTCGCTGTTTACCAGGATCTGTTTCTGTTTGGGTGCCAAAATTAACATAACAATTTATTTATTAACCTGACAATTCCTCACTTGAAAAACCAAAATAAGATAAACCAACAATCATGAAAAGACTTTTGATCATACTTGTTTTCTTTGGGCTGATCAATCAAAATTATGCGCAGCAGATTAAAGTATTTCCGCACTTATTATTCAGCAGTTATCAGAATTTTCATTCCGGCATGGGTTATGGTTTAGGATATGAATTTGTTTTAAAATCAGAGAATAAACTGGGTTTCGGTTTTACTCATAGTTTTAACCCAACTGCCTATAGTTACGTTTTTGGTTCGGATGCCGATGGAATGGACTATTACAGAGCGGTAAAACCCAAAAATAATATGCTTTCATTTTCAATATATTATGTCGCTAATATATATAAAAGTGATAAATCCAGCTTTTTCTTTGGGCCAAAAGTCGTAATGAATTATTTCAATATAAATGAAACAATTACTGAACGTCGGGCTGATGAAATTGATACCTATACCTACACAAGTAAATCTCGTGAAAACAATAAAATCGGCCTTGGGTTAGCACTAGAATATCAAAGAAATGTACTCTCTGACAAGCTATTTTTGTCTTTCTCGGCAGAACCAGAAATCATTTATTTTTCAAAATTTGGACTAACAGGATCTAATGCCCCCCCCTTAATTGGTTGGTTAAGTTTCAAGCTTAATATCCTGTTTATTCTCCCAAAGCGAAATAAAACCGAATAAGCGTATTAAAGAAGATATCAGCGAGCAGGAAATATGAAAATAAATATAAATTGCCCCAAGAAATAAGTCTAATACATCTAATACAAAACATATAAAACTAGCATATAAATACGACCTCCACAACAAAAAACAAGATTAATGGATAAGCAAAAAGCAGGATATTTAGAGGGAATCATCTCAGTAGTGGTAAACAGCATTTTGTTTGTAATAAAATTTTGGGCCGGATTGGTAACAGGCTCTATTGCTCTTACAGCAGATGCCTGGCATACCCTTTCTGACTCCTTAAGTTCCATAATAGTGATTGTTGCCGTAAAGTTATCATCGAAAAAGCCAGACGATAAACACCCTTTCGGGCATGGCCGTTGGGAACAGATAGCAGCTCTTTTTATTGCATTCTTGCTCGGGATTATTGCATTTGACTTTCTGAAGGATTCCATAATCCAATTTAAAAATCACGAATCCACTACTTTTGGAACAATAGCTATTGTGGTCACAATCATTTCGATAATAGCAAAAGAAGCTTTGGCTCAATACGCCTTTTATATCGCCAGAAAGACTGATAATGTAAGCATTAAAGCAGATGGCTGGCATCACCGCACAGATGCTTTATCGTCAATTGTTGTTTTGATTGGGATTTTGTTCGCCAATAAATTCTGGTGGATTGACAGTGTTTTGGGAGCCATTATTTCAATTATGCTTTTTTATGCAACTTATCAAATAGCAAAAGAAGCAATTAACAAACTTCTTGGAGAGAACCCAAGTCCTGAATTAATTGACAAAATCAAAAAATCAGTTGCTGCATATCATTCAGAAGATATCAATATGCATCATTTTCATATTCATAATTATGTAGGACATCGGGAATTAACCTTTCATATCAAGCTTAAAAATGACTTAAGCATCGAAGAAGGGCATAAAATTGCAACAGATATCGAGAATATCATTCATAAAGAGTTTGGCATTATTTCCACCATTCATGTTGAACCCATAAATTATAAACACAGTTTTGATTAGACTAATTTGCTGGTTGACAAGGTTTAACAATTAAATTAAGTTTTGTGTTTTCCAAGGCTTGGTTAATAGGGCGCCACGATGTGGCTTTTGGATTTTAGGTATCCTTATTTACAAAGAGTTTGCTGCGCTGCAGCATTTAAAACACTGCCGCAATTTCAGTAAAAAGATTGCGGCTTGAGTAAAAGTAGTTTTTTTGAATTCTTTGATGATATTTACAAGAGCGCCATGATGTGGCTTTAGACTTCTTAGTTATATTATTTTACAAAGAGTTTGCTGCGCTGCAGCAATAAGCATAAACAGATTTCTGTCAC
>JAGYNM010000027.1 GCA_018399335.1 Bacteroidales bacterium
TATCTGGATTTTCAGGTAATTCTCCCGTTTTCAGGTAATGTTTGATTTCATGAAAAATCCAGGGATTGCCATAGCTTCCCCGCGCAACCATCAAACCATCAACACCATAGGTGTCTTTGAAAAATTTGGCTGATGGTCCATCAATAACATCTCCATTGCCAAAAACCGGGATGTGCATGCGTTGATTTTCTTTTACCTTTCCGATCAATGTCCAGTCGGCTGGAACACTTGAACGTGTGGTTCTGAGTCGTCCGTGAATTGTAAGAGCTTGTATGCCAACATCCTGTAATTTTTCCGCAATTTCTACGATATCTTTTCTGTCTTCGTCATAGCCCAGACGGGTTTTAACAGTTACCGGAAGTTTTACGGCTTTAACCACGGCTTCGGTCATGGCGATCATTTTTGGAATATTATTCATAATACCCGATCCGGCTCCTTTTGAAGCTACTTTTTTAACAGGGCAACCAAAGTTGATGTCTATAATATCTGGCGAAACACTTTCGGCATAAAGTGCTGCCTTTACCATCGAATCAATGTCGTGGCCAAAAATCTGAATCCCAATAGGGCGCTCAAATTCATTAAAATCCAGTTTTTTTACACTTTTAGCCGCATCTCTTATCAGTCCTTCTGACGAGATGAACTCTGTGTACATAATATCTGCACCAAACATTTTACAAACATACCTGAAAGGCGGATCACTCACATCTTCCATAGGAGCCAGTAAAACTGGGAATTCTTTGAGGGTAATATTACCGATTTTTATCACAGTATTCGTTTTAGCGATTCTTAAATGGCCTGCAAAAATACTAACTTTGCGGATTCTGAATAATATACCTGCTAAACCTCTGTTATGAAACCAATTTTTGAGCAGACCTCAGCTGCCTTTAAGTTGTTTATTTTATTAGGATTGTTGCTTTTTGGAGCGCTGCTAGGAATGTTGACAGGTTTGGTGCTGTCGGCATTGTTTTATGGATTGCCGGTGGATCAGATATTCCTTGATCCCGGCACTTTGGAAGGTTTGCAAATAGCGCGCGTGATGCAAATCAGCGGACAACTGGGGCTGTTTGTTTTCCCTCCCTTGTTTTATAGTCTGCTTGTTAATAAATTTCCTTTAACAAGTTTAGGATTCAACAAGGCTCATCAGCCTGAAATTTTGATTTTTGGTGTACTCACGATGTTTATTGGCCTTCCGCTAATACATTTTTTAGGCGAATTAAATCAACAGATGCATTTGCCTGAATTTATGGCTGGTCTTGAGCAATGGATGATTGATAAAGAGGAACAGGCCGCTTTGCTGAGTGAGCAATTTCTGGAGGTAACAACAGTTTCTGGTCTGCTGTTCAATCTCTTTATGATTGCCATTATCCCTGCAATTGGAGAGGAATTGTTGTTTAGAGGGGCAATGCAGCCTTTACTTATTCGGTTGTTTAAAAATGTTCATCTTGGGATTTTTATCGCTTCCTTGTTGTTTAGCTTGATGCACTTGCAATTTTACGGGCTTTTACCAAGAGTTGCCCTGGGTCTTTTTATGGGATATTATTTTTATTATTCCAAATCTTTATGGGTGCCGATTCTGATGCATTTTGTAAATAACGGTACTGCGGTTATTGTCTATTACTTAAACCATAATGGTCATATCCAGATCGAAATGGAACGTTTTGGAGCTGTGGAATCGCATTGGCTCGTTGTGCTGAGTTTAATGCTCGTAAGTGCAGGAATTGTGTATGCTGCCCGAAAAGCAACCATAGAAGTGGAAAACTAAGACATAAAAAAAGGCATTGATCGCAACCAATGCCTTTTGTTAAGTATTATATCAGATTAATTCTGACCTTTCAAGGTAGAGTAATTAATACGGAAAGCACCGCTTTTTCGCAATTCCTGTTTCACATCAGTAACGATACCCATTTTGGTTTCGCTATGCACTTTAAGTGAGGTAGTCAGGAAGTTACGGTCTGCTTCGTTTCTTGCTTCACGTTCGCGGGCAATGAATTCGGGAACGTCCTCAACACGGGAAAACTGGTCGTTGAGTTGGATACGCGATTCCGTCCCATAAACAGCTGCATTTGTTGGAGGTCCCATGTAGATATACATCACAAGGGATTTTTTATCCAGCTTCTGTACCTCAGTAGCCTGTGGTAATCTCACTTTCACGCGCAGTGTAACTTCTCTCATCACAGTTGTAACCATGAAGAAAAACAACAACATGAAAATAATATCAGGCAGTGAGGAGGTATTAATTGCCGGTGAACCTTTTCCTTTTTTAGTTTTGAACTTTGACATATTACCTGTCTCCTATATTTTCGGGTTCAGCTTCACTAATACGCACAGGCACAGCTTCATTAACTGCTTTTATTTCGTCTTCGTTAATAAGCTTATCGAAACGTGTTCCAAAATGTTTCTGTGCCATTTCATCCTTAAGTTCATTAAACGCACGCGCCAACTCATTTTGTACCATAATATACATTTCATAAGATGTACCGCGGTCATTTTTCAATGAAATAACTCCTTTGCTGGTATGAATTTCACCTATAAGGTCGATGGTTTTTAGTTCTGTTTCCGGATGATTTGGATCATCAGGATAAACGGGAATCATAAAATCTTTAGCAACGTCTTTTAAGGTTGCAATATTCCCTACTTTACCATCAACAAGCAAACGGTCATTTTTATTAACGAGAACGTTAAGGATGTTTCTCTCTTTAATCTTGATGTCTTCATCAGGATTTTCAACCGGAGGGGGGAGTCGGCGTGTAATACCAGTATCCACATCCATTGTTGTTGTCACCAAAAAGAAGATCAACAAGAGGAATGCAATATCAGCCATTGAGCCCGCATTGATTTCGGGGGATGCTCTTCTAGCCATAATTGATTATTTAAAGATTTTTAATACACTCGAGAAAACAATTGCCAGCAGGGCAACTGCAAAAGCGATATAGGTGAAAATAATACCCATACCAACATTGCGTGAAGTTTGTTCGGTGATATTGAGTAGTTCCAGTTTTGTGTCGCTATAGGTATTTCCTGCGATGCTATAGGCAATAAAGCCTAATATGGCCACCAAAACCAGAATTACCAGTAGCTTAATGGCATTCTTTGGCGCAAGGATAAACCCATAAATTGGAGATGCAACAGCAATAACTACCCCAGATATCAGCAGAATGTAACTCCACTGCAAAAACTTGGATGATTCTATTGATTCCATGTAGAACAGCACAGCCAATACTGCTGACACGGCCATCAACACATAAAGCACCCAGCCTACGTATTTTGATAGTTTGTCAACCATAATGATTATTTTTTGGCGAATTTGTTCATAATATCAATGAAAGAAATGGAGCTATCTTCCATATCATTAACCAGATTGTCGATTTTGGAGACAATGTAGTTATAGAAAATCTGAAGAATGATAGCAACGATAAGACCGAATACAGTGGTTAAAAGAGCTACTTTGATACCTGTTGCAACAATCTGGGGAGAAATATCACCAGCGGCAGCAATGTCATCGAAGGCCTGAATCATACCGATTACTGTACCCATAAACCCAAGCATAGGAGCCAGGGCAATAAAGAGTGAAATCCAGCTTACTCCGCTTTCCAGACGTCCTGTGATAACAGAACCGTAAGAAACGATAGATTTTTCAACCTCTTCAACACCCGAATCGTAGCGCATCAGGCCCTGATAGAAAATACTGGCTACAGGTCCGCGTGTGGTGCGGCAGATTTCTTTGGCTTTATCAACACCATCGCTTTCCAGCGCTGATTCAATATTGCTGAGCAACTTTTTAGTGTTAGTGGTGCTGAGTGTCAAATAGATGATTCTCTCAATGCTAATAGCAAGACCAAAAATAAGGGTAAGCAAAACGATACCCATAAATTCCGGACCACCTTCGATGAATTTTTCTTTTAAAACTTCATGGAAAGTTTGTGGTTTTTCCGGTGCTGCCTGCATTTCTACAGTTTCTTCTGCAACAACTTCTTCCACAACTGCTGTGGTGTCGGCTGCTGTAGTATCAGGTTCTGCATCCTGAGCAAACATGATTGTGCTGGTTCCAAAGGTCATCACGCCTGCGATTGTAAGTAAAGCAATGATTTTTTTCATAGTTAAAAATGATGTTGATTACTACTTTAAACTCCGTTTGAGTGGTTAATATTATTTGGTTACTAAATAATTCAAGAACAACAAAAGTATGAATAATATCAAAAAAACAAGCATTAAGTAGAAGCTACTTTGTTTTTTAGTTAAAAAAATTTGCGGAGAGGGCGGGATTCGAACCCGCGATACCCTTTTGGAGTATACACACTTTCCAGGCGTGCGCCTTCAACCACTCGGCCACCTCTCCCTGCCTCAATAGAACGTTTTAGCATTTGCTGGCTAAAATCAGAGGCCAAAAATACACTTTTTTTAGGATTTATGCAGGATTCTGTTTCGCTAACATTTAGTTTGAATCCATTCTAAATTTGCCCGAAGGCAATTATTGCTTCATATCATTGACAATAAATACCTGCTCGGTTTTACTTTGGCCATCCGAAAGCCTGAAAATATAGGTCCCGGCACTCAGATCAAACAAATTTATGGTTGTTTTATTACCTGAAATCAAGCCGGTTTTTACTGTTTTGCCGGCAGAATTTATGATAAAATATTCAGCTGACGATCCTTCAAAACCTTCAATTATGAGCTTTTCCTGTACCGGATTTGGATATAGCTTCCAGTTTATTGCCAGATCAGGTATGCCAACATAGGTTGATGTAATCTCGATATCGTCAATAAACATCCCTTCTTCGGTAACATAGTTGTCGCTTTTAAATCTAAAACGTAATTGTACGTAGGAGATTCCTAAATAGTCTTCCAGATCGTAAAATTTTTGTGTCCAGCTGTTTTGATTGCCATTGAATGTTTCCAAAATAGTCCAACTCATTCCATTTGTGGTTATTTCGAGATACATATAGTCATAGTTGGTTTCCAATTCGTATTTGGTCCAAAATGATGGGTTAGCAGCTGTCATGTGCTCATATCAAGGGCATTGAGTGTTGCTGTTGATTCAACGGAATTGGGATATTCGCCTTCTGGGCTTTCTGTTAAGGAATGATTGCTTGAGTAATAGTCATCCGTCGTAAGCCCCCAACTATCGCTTAGTTCCCAGTAAGGAAGTCCGTTTTCAAAATCGATAAAAACCGGCAGAGCAATTGGAGGTGCCGGGGTGGCGCTAGCATTATTGGAAGGATACGATTCTTCGCCGCTTTCCTCGTAAATGGCAGTAACGAAATAGTTGTAAAGCAGGAAATTTTCCAGGCCTTCATCAGGTAAGTGGTTTCTTCTGTAGAATCGTGATAAAACATCATTTCTATAAATTCTAAAATAAGCTGCATCTAATAATGGAGCCCGCCAGATTTGCTGGCGTCGCCGGCAATGCTACCAGATTGCGTGGTGGGTTTAGCCTGTTAGCCATGGTAACTATCGAAGCAAGCGAGGCCTGCGTAAATACTTTGGCTTGTTCTTCATTATTGTAACTGGGTCCAGCAATCATTCGATGGTGTATCGTAGGGACTATATTCGCGCTGTCTTCGAAAGGAAGATACCCATATAACCGTTATTATTAAACGAAGTGTGATCACTGTCACCACCACTTAGCATGCCTGGCTCGATAGCAAAATCCGGGAGGTAAACACCTGCAACTTCGGTATAGAAATCAGCAAGTTCTTGTGCAGAAGGCGGATAGATCAGATCGGTGTGAATGTAGCTTCCATTCTGAAGATAGCCAATCATGTCCAGATTGAAATATCCATGAATGTCCATTCCCTGCTGAGCTGCAGCCTGTGCGTAGGCAGCGCTGCCATAAAGCCCATATTCTTCTCCCGAAAATGCACAGAAAATTATCGTACGATCAAAAGTATATTGACTTAAAATGCGGGCAATTTCCATTACTCCGGCAGTTCCTGATGCATTATCATCGGCACCGGGTGCAGCACCTCCGTTGCTGTACGAATCGTAATGTCCACCACAAACCACATACTCTTCCGGATATTTTGTACCTGTAAGCGTGGCAATCACATTGTCGCTGGCACTACCCGAAGGCATAGTAAAGTCTTGAAGTTCAACAGATAGCCCTAAATTTTCCAATTCCTGTTTGATCCAGTTTTGAGCTTCAACACTTTGGCTGGTATAAGCGTTCCTGGTGCCATAATTTTCGAGGTGTTGTACGGTAGCTGTAATATTTTCGGCACTTACCTCATCAAGTAGTGAAACAACGAAAGGATCGGGATCAAAACTTTTTTGTGCATTAAGATGAATCGTTTTTGGCCAGCTGGCAACCGTTGGATGGATTTGAACCATGCCATCGTTTTTAAAAGGAATCAGCGCTGAAGTTTTTGATTCCTGAATTTGCAATATCGAAAAATGATCGCTGGAATAGAGAATTCCTGCTTCTACCTGATTAAATGATAAATGTGCTTCCAAATCAGTAGGATAGCCATATAGGATAAAATAGTTTTCGCCGGTTTCCCAGCCAGTGTGATCCAAAATAGTTGCTTCACGAACAAGATTGTCCGGTGCACTTGCAATTATGAAGTCCTGCCCAATATGATGGACTTGAATTGCAGGATTTTCAACGTAAGTTTTTAAGGTTTGCTGACCTGAAAACTGGATCAAAACAAGCTCATCTGCCCATACATTAAGGCTGAATAAAAACGCCAGAATGGCAATACTGATTTTTTTCATTGTTCTTTGGTTTATACATTTCGGTTTTGAGCAACAAAGCTAAGGATTTTTGCGTATGCGGGTGCAGTAAGTTTAGTGCAGAGGTGGTGACAAAGATTATTTGTTTTCGATAGTCATTTCGCCTCTGATAGACTGTTGTAGCAAGTGAATAAGCTTTTCACGCGGATAGCCCTCTCCTATAAGGTACATCAGTTTGGCTAAGGCAGATTCTGTTGTTATATCATATCCTCCTACAACGCCAATTCGCTGCAGTTCGAGGCTGGTTTCATATCTGCCAAGTTCAACCGAGCCGGATTTGCACTGTGTAACATTAAAAATGATTAGCCCTTTATTTATGCCCGCCTGAAGTGCATCAATAAACCATGGATCTGTGGGTGCGTTTCCAGAGCCAAATGTTTCTAGTATAAGTGCCTTTAGCCCTGGAATTTCAAGTGTGCTTTTTACCACCGACTCACTGATTCCCGGAAACAATTTTAAAATGCTCACATTGTAATCGAGAGCTGTGTGAACTTTTAATTTTTTGAAATTTGGTCTTATAATATTGTTTCTGTGGTATTTGATATGCACACCCACATCAGCGAGCAAAGGGTAATTACCGCTCACAAATGCATTGAAATGTTCGGCATTGAATTTTGTGGTTCGGTTTCCACGCATCAGGTGATTTTCGAAATAGATACTTACTTCCGGAACCATTGCCAATTCATCATCTTTTGCAGCTGCAATTTCTATAGCTGCCAAAAAGTTTTCGCGTCCATCGGTTCTGATAACTCCCATAGGTAATTGTGATCCCGTGAAAACAACCGGTTTATTCAGGTTTTCGAGCATAAAGCTTAGTGCCGAAGCGGTATAGGCCATAGTGTCAGAGCCGTGAAGCACAACAAAACCGTCATACTCTTCATAATGATTTTCGATTAGCCGAGCCAATTTGATCCAGAACTCCGGTTTCATATTAGAGGAATCTACTAATGGATCAAATGAATGAAAATCAATATGATATCCAAAATCCTTCAGAACTGGCAGTTGTTCGTAAATATCATTGAAATTGAATGGAGATAGTGCACCACTTAAAGGATTTTGCACCATGCCAATCGTGCCGCCGGTATAAATTACTAATAATGAGGTGTTTTGTTCCAGGTTCATGATTGTGGAAGATTAAAAAGTTCAATTGCATTTTTGGTAGTAATTTCAGCCAGCGTATCTAAATCCATTTCGAGTGTAGCAGCAAGTTTTACGGCAGTTTCGAAAAGAAAAGCGCTTTCGTTGCGTTTGCCACGATAGGGAACTGGCGGTAAAAAAGGAGCATCTGTTTCCAGAATTAAACGTTCTGGAGGAACTTGCTTCACGATCTCAGGCAAATCAGACTTTTTATAAGTAAGTACGCCTCCAATTCCGAGGTAAAAACCCAGATCGATTGCTTTTTGTGCTTCTTCCAAACTGCCCGTAAAACAGTGTAAAACTCCTTTGAGGTTTCCATCTTGCGCTTCTTTTATCTCCGCCAGCATTTCCGGGAAGGCATCGCGCGTGTGAATCGCAACAGGAAGTTGTAATTTTTTAGCCCAATCGAACTGGATGCGCAGTGCTTTAATTTGTTGGGTAGAAAAACTTTTATCCCAGTAAAAATCAAGGCCAATTTCTCCGATAGCAACAAAAGTTGTGGGGCTTTCTTGCAATAATTTCTCAAAATGATCAAGTTGCATTTGCCAGTCGTCTTTTACTGATGTAGGATGCAATCCGAGCATCGGAAAACAGTAATCGGGATAAGCTTTGCAAAGTCCTAACATAGGATCAACTGAGGACTGATCGATATTGGGCAGTAAAAAACGATTAATGCCCCGGGCAACAGCCCTTTTGATCATTTCATTGCGATCGGTATCAAAATCTTCAAGATAAAGATGGGTGTGTGTATCTATGAATTGCATCCAGCAAAATTAGGGCAAAATTCCGGTACGACTTGTTGATCAATATAGGAACTCATCGTAGGGATAACGAATGGCATGTATATCGCGAATTTCTTTGTAGAGCAAAGCCCTGAATTCCTGATAATTGATTCGCTCTTTGGCCGAGATAAAAATACAATTGTTGTTGGTTTTGGCCATCCACGAACTTTTCAAACGCTCAAGTGAAAGGTTTCGGGCAGTTTCGGGGCTCAAATCATCAGCTTCTTTCTCTTCCCAGGTATAGGCATCCGTTTTATTGAAAACCATGATTGTTTTTTTGTCGCCTACACCGATTTCCGCCAGGGTTTCGTTTACGGTTTCTATCTGCGATTCAAAATCAGGGTGCGAAATATCAACCACATGCAACAGCACATCTGATTCCCGGGTTTCATCCAGGGTTGATTTAAACGATTCAATCAGATTGTGTGGTAGTTTGCGAATAAATCCAACCGTATCAGAAAGCAGAAAAGGTAAATTATCAACAACCACTTTGCGAACAGTAGTATCCAGTGTGGCAAAGAGTTTATTCTCTGCAAAAACCTCTGATTTGCTTAACAAATTCATAATTGTTGACTTGCCAACATTGGTATAGCCAACCAGAGCCACGCGAATGAGTTTTCCTCTGTTTTTGCGTTGTTCGGCTTGTTGCACATCAATTTCTTCGAGTCTTTTTTTCAGCAGACTGATTTTATCTCTGATGATACGTCTGTCAGTTTCAATTTCTGTTTCACCGGGGCCTCTTAAACCAATTCCTCCTTTTTGCCTTTCGAGGTGTGTCCACATTCGCGTAAGGCGGGGAAGCATATATTGGTATTGAGCTAATTCAACTTGTGTTTTGGCGTAGGCTGTGCGTGCTCTTTTGGCAAAAATATCCAGGATAAGCGTAGTACGGTCTAGGATTTTTACCTCTAGGGCTTTTTCGATATTTCGAAGTTGTGATGATCCAAGCTCATCATCGAATACAACCAAATCAATATTTTCGGCTTTAACGTACTGTGAAATCTCTTCCAGTTTTCCGGTTCCCACATAGGTGGCAACATTAGGTTTGTCCAAGGCCTGAATAAAACGTGCAACAGGCTCTCCACCTGCTGTTTCGAGCAGAAACGCCAGTTCGTCCAGGTATTCATCGGTTTTCTCTTTCGTCTGATTTTGCGTTGAAATTGCAACTAAAATCGCTCTTTCAACAGCTTTGGCGGTAGAAATATTTTTTGGCATAAATCAATTAATGATTTTTGTCGCGGGTTTTATGGTGTTTTCGTTTGGTGCCGGCTTCGAGTCGGATATCTCTCGAAACAAAATATATAGCTGTTGCAATGGTATAGAAGTGCAACAATGAATAGCTGAGTGAGCCCGGTTTCAGAAAGACCATAAATAAATTAAATGCGGCAGCAATAAGTAAAATAAAGAAACCATATCGGAAAAAGTCGGAACGTTTTAAAACCATTGCGAGCAAAAATATGGCACCAAGTAAAATGATCAAGCCCCAACGAATAATCCAGTTGGGAAATTCACTTTCAAAACCAGGATTGGTGATGTAGGGATACAAAGTGAAAATCAGGTAAGCAACAAAACCCAGCCTTAGCAGTATGGTTATGAATCCGTTAAATTGCGATTTCCATGTTTCACTCATAGCGAATAATTTTATCAGAAAGGTCTGAAACCAATTATTTCTCTCACTTCACGTATTGTTTTACGTGCACTTTCGCGTGCTTTTTCTGCACCAATACGTGCCGCTTTGCTAATGGCAGCCTCATCACCCGAAAGCGACAGGATTTTATCACGCATTGGTTCAGTAAAGATAATAATATCTTCCGCAAGTTGCTTTTTCAGATCGCCATAACGAATGCTGCAATTGTTGTAGGCGGCATCGAAATGTTCCACTACATCAGGTTTTGAAACGACTTTCAGCAAGGAAAACAGATTTTCGATGGCTTCAGGTTTTTCCTGATTTGGTTCAGTTGGACCACTATCAGTAACTGCCCGCATCACTTTTTTCCGAATCACTTTAGGGTCATCAGCCAAAAAGATTGCATTGCCTTCACCTTCTGATTTTCCCATCTTTCCGCTGCCATCCAGTCCGGGAATTTTTACCAATTGTTCACCAAAATTATAGGCCTGTGGAATTGGAAAAAAATCTTCTTTGTACATGCGATTGAAACGGCGGGCAAAAGTCCGTGTCATCTCCAGGTTTTGCTCCTGATCCTTGCCCACCGGCACTTTGTCGGCTTTGTGTATGATAATATCTGCAGCCATCAAGGTGGGATAAGTAAGCAGTCCGGCATTTACATTTTCGGGTTGCTTGCGGGCTTTTTCCTTGAAAGTTGTAACACGCTCCAACTCGCCAAGATATGCATTCATATTCAGAATCAGGTATAATTCTGCAATTTCGGGCAAATCGCTTTGGATGTAAAGCGTAGCTTTGTCAGGGTCGAGGCCTGCCGCTAAATATTCTGCCAGCACATGTTTCACATTACCATGTAGGTCATCTGGCTTTGGGTGTGTAGTAAGTGAGTGATAATCAGCAATAAAGAAAAAGCAATTATGCGTTTCCTGCATCTTCACAAAGTTTTTTACGGCGCCAAAATAATTGCCGAGATGTAGCTTGCCTGTGGGTCGAATTCCGCTTAATACTGTTTCCATGAAGAGTTATTGCAGTCGTTGACTAAATTTATTAAATTTTTATTTCGTCGTTATTCAGGTTGAAAAATCTGTATTCCAACATATGATAATTTGCCATTGCCTTCACCCGAATTGTTTTTTTGTATTTCCATGCCCATTTTCTGCGGATCGAGAAAATACCTCTTGTAAGATAGGCGTATATAAATGGATGAACGGCAAGTGTTATAGCTTTTTCGTTCTGATCCTGAAGCAGGTATTTCAGATTGTTTTCAATTTCGTCCGTAAAAATGATACTGGGCTTAATCTTTCCGGTACCCTCACAAACGGGGCAGCTCTCGAGCACCTGCACGTTCATTTCGGGACGCACGCGCTGGCGGGTGATTTGCACCAAACCAAATTTACTTGGAGGCAGTATGGTATGCTTGGCATGATCGCGTGCCATTTCGTCTTTGAGCTTTTGGTATAGCTCGCGGCGGTGTCTGGCATCGTGCAGGTCGATAAAATCAACGACAATAATGCCGCCCATATCGCGAAGACGCAATTGGCGTGCTATTTCAGCAGCTGCCTCAAGGTTTACTTCCAGGGCATTTTCTTCCTGGCTGTTTTCTTTGTTTACACGATGACCGCTGTTTACATCGATCACGTGCATGGCTTCGGTATGTTCTATAATCAGATAAACACCACTACGAATGGTTACAGTTTTTCCGAAAAGGCCTTTAATTTGTTTATCTACACCAAAATGCTCAAAAATGGGTGCCTTACCTTTGTAGAGCTTGACGATATCAATCTTTTGAGGAGCTATCGTCTGGATAAAATTTCTTGTTTCTTCAAACAGTGTGCTTTCGTTGATATGGACACTATTGAAAGATTCATTGAGCAGGTCGCGCAAAATTGCTGAAGTGCGGTCGAGCTCGCTGATAATTTTTACAGGAGGCGCGGCATTTTGTAATTTTTGTGTGGTTTTTTCCCACTTTTCTACCAGCGACCTGAGGTCGGCATCCAGTTCGGCAACTTTTTTATTTTCGGCAACTGTGCGAATGATCACTCCATAATTATTGGGTTTGATGGATTGAATCAATCTTTTGAGGCGGTTGCGTTCTTCGCTGCTTCTTATTTTTTGTGAGATGGAAATGCGGCTCGAAAAAGGGACGAGTACGAGGTATCTTCCGGCAAAAGATATTTCGGAGGAGATACGTGGTCCTTTGGTCGAAATGGGTTCTTTTGCGATTTGAACAAGAATTTGAGCACCAGTTGCCAAAACTTGTGTTATTTTCCCAGTTTTTTCGATATCAGGCTCAAGCCTGAAATTATCCATAGTCACCTGAGCAGGTTTGCCGTTGAGTGCCAGCTTGGTGTATTTATTCAAAGAACGAATCTGGGGTCCCAGATCCAGGTAATGCAGAAAGGCATCTTTTTCGTAACCAACATCAACAAAGGCTGCGTTTAGTCCGGGCATAATTTTTTTTACACGACCCAGATACACATCGCCAACTGCATAGTTGTTGTTGGTTTTCTCCTTGTGGAGTTCTACTAGCTGTTTATCTTCTAAAAGAACGATGTCCACTTCCGAAGCGCGAGAATCTATGATGAGTTCCCTGTTCACTTGATATTTATTTTGTTGTGATGCTGCCTTTTAGCAGCTTGAGTTAAACGATAATAGGAGTGGAGTTCAGTACAAAATGATAAAACTGAATAACACAATGCCGGGTTTTGTTCCGACATTGTGTTATTCTAAAATCAATGACATAGAAAACTATTTCTTCTTATGTCTGTTCTTCCTCAAACGTTTTTTCCGTTTGTGGGTAGCCATCTTGTGTCTTTTTCTTTTTTTCCCGCTTGGCATAACAATCTATTTTAATGAATCGAACTAAATTATTTTACGCTGCCTTTAACTTCGTTAACGAAAGTTTTGGCAGGTTTGAAAGCAGGAATGTTGTGTGCAGGGATAATGATGGTGGTGTTTTTGGAGATATTTCTTCCGGTTTTTTCAGCTCTTCTTTTGATAGTAAAGCTTCCGAAGCCTCTCAGGTAAACATTTTCACCATTCACCATTGCGTTTTTCACTACATCCATGAAGGATTCTACTACTGCCTGAACGGCTACTTTTTCAACACCTGTTTTGTTAGCAATATCTGCTACGATTTCTGCTTTTGTCATATCTTTAAAACTTTAAAAGATTAGAAATGTGAATTTTATTTGGACCGCAAAGGTAAAAACATTTTTTTATTCAAAAAGGTCTTTTAACTTTTTTTTATCTCTAATCTACTCAATAATAATAAATTCGATATGATCGACCTGAGTTTACAAATATTAAATTGGTATAATCAAAATAAACGCGACTTGCCCTGGCGCGATACATCTGATCCCTACAAGATTTGGATATCTGAAGTGATATTGCAACAAACGCGTGTAGAACAGGGACTTAGTTACTATTTGCGCTTTGTAGAGCGTTGGCCTGATGTAGAGCAGCTTGCTGCAGCTTCGGAACAGGAAGTGCTAAAAATGTGGCAGGGTTTGGGATATTATTCACGCGCCCGCAATATGCTGGCCGCTGCTAACCAAGTTTTGCGTGATTATAATGGTGTTTTTCCGAAAACAGCTGCTAAACTGCAAAAACTTAAAGGAATTGGTGAATACACGGCTGCAGCAATTGCCTCAATTGCTTTTGAGGAAGCTGTGCCGGTGATTGATGGAAATGTGTTTCGCGTAATCTCACGCCTGTTTGATGTTGAGATTCCGATTGATTCTCCTCAGGGTAAAAAGCATTTCAAAGCATTGGCCGATAGTTTATTGGATAAAACTCATCCGGGCGATTTCAATCAGGCGCTTATGGAGTTTGGTGCTTTACAATGCACACCAAAATCACCTGATTGTGAAATTTGTCCGCTGCAATCATACTGTATGGCTTTTGAACGAAAAAAAGTGGATCAATTGCCTGTTAAAGCGAATAAAATTAAAGTCCGGAAACGTTTTCTGAATTATTTTGTTTTAATCGGGCATTTAGACTCGCAGTGCTATACCTTTATAAAACACAGGAAGGCAGGCGATGTGTGGCAGGGTTTGTATGATTTTCCGTGCATTGAAACCAGTGAAAAAAAAGATTTTCATGAGCTGGAAAATGAAGCTTTTTATCAAAGTATCAAGGCCATTGCCCAAGAAGTGAAACCATTACCCGGTATTCGAAAGCATATACTTACACATCAACATCTGATGGCAAGTTTTTATGTGGTGAAATGCAAAAGCGGTTTTGAAAATTTGAAAAATAATTCTTTATCTTTGGTTTCCCAAACGGAGCTCGGAAATTATCCGATGCCACGTTTGATAGATCGGTTTTTACAGGATAATGAATCCCTATTTGATAATTGTAACAAAAATTAACACGAAATGGCTGGACTAAATAAAGTAATGCTTATCGGACGACTTGGTAAAGATCCTGAAGTGATTTCATTTGAAAATGGTGGAAAAAAAATGACCGTAACCATGGCCACAAGTGAGCGCTACCGCGACAGGAACGGACAATGGCAGGATCAAACTGAATGGCATAATGTGGTGGCCTGGGGCAACCTGGCAAATGATATTGATGAAAAACGCAGGGTTTATGCCAAAGGCGATTTGATGTTTGTTGAAGGCAAAATCAGGACAAGACAATATACTGATGGACAAGGTGTAACGAAGTATATCACGGAAATACTGGCCGAAAAAATGAATCTGATTTCCAAGAGTAATTCGGGTGGCGATGGATACAATTCCGGCAGTTATAATCAAAATGCTGCACAGTCCTCAACGTCGCGCGATACTTCATCACCTGCAAGTGACAAAAACGAAAATAAAGATTTTGACCTTACGCAGGAAACTGATGACTTACCCTTCTAGACTGGCTATCAGTTTGTTTAAAGCCATTCCTGAAGAGGATGATTTTGCTTTTGAAATGGAAATGCCTTATTTTTGCTGCGAAATTCAAAACAGATAGATTTTGGACACACCAGACCCTGACCCCTATGCGAGTATAATCGCAATTTTACTCAACACAGATTTTGTCGGATTAAACAGCACAACCCTTTTGGGTCTTGCTGTACTCCTTTTATTGTTGTTTTTTTCTGCCATGGTTTCCGGAAGCGAAACAGCTTATTTTTCTCTGAAACCTACCGAACTTCATTTGCTCGAAATCAGTGAGAATGAAAGCAGCAAAGCCGTGCTGGCACATCGGGAGCATCCCAAAACACTTTTGGCTACAATTTTGATAGCCAATAATTTGGTAAATGTTGCTATTGTTATTCTTTCGAGTTTTCTTGCGCAAAGTTTATTTCGCTTTTCAGATAATCCAATCGTTGCTTTTTTGGTTCAAATTGTGGCCATTACCTCGTTGATCTTATTGATTGGTGAGATTATTCCAAAAGTGATTGCCAACAAATATCCACTAAAACTGGCAACAGTCATGGCCCGGCCATTGAGTTTTTTGGTAACACTTTTCAAACCATTTAGCCATATTTTGGTTTCTTCGACAGGCTTTATCGAAAAGCGGTTAAGCCGCAGGATGAAAAATGTGTCGATAAGTGATTTGTCCGATGCCATCGATATTACTTCTGATGATCAGGCCTTGCCCGAAGAAAAGCAAATGCTGAAAGGGATTGCAACATTTAGTGAAAAGGAAGCCAGAAGCATCATGAAATCGCGTGTAAACATTACCGCTATCGACATTCATGCGCCTTTTCAAGAGTTGCTCGAGATGATTATCAATAGCGGGTTTTCGCGCATTCCGGCCTACGACGGCAGCTTCGATAAAGTGTTGGGTATATTGTATATCAAGGATTTGTTGCCGTATTTAAATCACGATGATCTGGATTGGAAACCCTTGATCAGGCCGGCTTTTTTTATTCCTGAGAATAAGAAAATCAATGATTTGCTTCAGGAGTTCAGGCAAAAGAAGATTCATATGGCTATTGTGGTTGATGAATATGGAGGCACTTCGGGCTTGCTTACTTTGGAAGATATTATAGAAGAGATTGTTGGCGACATCAGCGACGAGTTTGATAAAGTACCGGATGATGACTTCTATGAAGAAATTGATGAGCATACCACTGTTTTTGATGCCCAAACCAGCTTGCTCGATTTTTGTAAAGTGATGAAGATTGACGAGCATTATTTTGAAGATGTGCAAGGAGAATCGGATACGCTTGCTGGATTGCTGCTCGAACTCGAGGGTCGAATTCCGGAGCGGGGGCTGACAATAAAATGCAAGGATTTTAGTTTTGAGGTAACTGATGCCGATGCACGACGTATCAAAGAACTAAAAGTAATCAGAAAGTAAGCTGATGATGAATAGATTATTCTTGTATTTAATTTTTTCAGTTGTCTTTTTGTTTTCGTCCTGCCAAACGGATTACGCTCCAAAACCACGTGGGTTTTTTCGTATTGATGTGCCCGAGAAAAGTTACACAATTATTGATACTATTCCTGCCTATCAATTTGAATCGCCTGATTATGCGCTATTAAGCCCTGATGAGGAGTCGCCCTGGGAAAAAAACTGGATCACGATCAATTACCCTGAGTTCAAAGGCAGTTTGCATATCAGTTACAAACCTATTGATGATAACCTTGCCGTTTATCTGGAGGATATGCACACCATGCTTATGAAGCATTTGCCCAAAGCCAGTGCTATTCAGGACAGCCTGATCTATGCGCCGGAGCGAGATGTTTATGGCTTACTGTTTTCCATACAGGGAAAAAGTGTGGCCTCGCCGCTGCAGTTTTATTTGACCGATAGTACCAGCCATTTTGTTCGCGGGGCTTTATATTTTAATATCCGTCCCAATAATGACTCTCTTGCTCCTGTGATTGATTTCCTCCGAAAAGATGTGGATCATTTTATCGAAACATTGAATTGGAAATAAAATGAGAGCTTATAAATCAGGGCATGATTTCATCCTGTTTGTTTTTATAAATCCAGCCGGCATCAAGCATTAACATTTCTTCGGTTGAAACGCCTCGTTTGAGCGCTTTTTCGCGAATGCTTTCCATATAGGATTCACTTTGACGGATGCGTTCTGCAATTTCACGAATAGCTTGTTGTTTTTTTATCTCGGCCTCCCCGCCATCTTTAATAAGCGCATACAGCTCATCAATGAATCCAAAGCTGAAACGATTCATATTGGCATCGGTTTGCAGGATAAGGATCACATCGGTGTTTAAAACAGCATCCAAAATTGGAACCACAGCGCGATCTTTCATCGGTCTGTCGTCAGGATAAAACACCTGTTTGTTGTAATACCAAAAGCTGTTGTCTTTAAATCCTTTCAACGGATATCCACCGCCAAACCATTGCCAATAGTAACTGTCGGCTACCGTGATAACATCAGGCATCTGATTGGGATCGGTAATTTTAAACTTAAATTCGGGATAAGGCATTGGGTAATCATCAGGCGGAAGAATAATATTCATGCCTTCCCACAAATCCCGATCAGGAGATTTTAATTTACTGCTTACATTGATGTTGGTGATTTCGAAATCAATAAACTCCCGATCCAAATGATGTTCAATCAATTGAAAAACAGAATCGAAAACAAGCCCCAGACCATAATAACTCCAATGAATTCCGGCTTTTGGAAACAGGGCAAATTGGCTGGTATCTTTTACGGCATTAAACAAATGATTTCCACCAATTACAGCAATTTGTTCCTGTTTTAGTTTTTCGTAATAAGTATCGTAATTTGTTGAACCTCTTTTATATGCTTCATATGTTTCTGGAATATACTCCGGGAAAAAGTTGCCTTTGCCAGGAGCCAAAACAATCAACAAAAGCTTATTATTTTCTTTAAGCCAATTAGCAACAGCGACGGTTTTTTGTACATCTTCATTAACCTTTTTGTCGCCCACATAATCTAAACCATAATATGCTTTAATATAGTTTAGCTCATACAGATAACCCTCTTTTCCTAAAATTACACCTTGTGCGTTAATGGTGTCGAAAAGACTGTATTGCAGTTGGTTGTGAAGTCTTACAAAATGAGGTCTGTAGCCAATCGATTGCTCGATAAAGGTGTTCATACTATCCTGAAAAGTTCCGTTCCAGAAATTGACAGCATTCCAAAGTGGTTTTTGAGGAGTTGAGTAAGCACCTTTGAGCGGTTTTATTTTTGGCAGGTTGAATTGATGCTGGACAAACGGCAAAACCAGCATGATCATAATCAGCACAAATAAGATATGTTTAAACAGTTTGCGCATTAAAACCTGAAATAGATAAAGGGGTTAAAGCCGCTCGAAGTAATGGCACTAAGGCTGATAATAAACAGTATTACAGAGGCAAGGGTCATTAAAAGCAGATTTCGGAAGGGTTGTTTCTTCCCATAAAGTTTTACCTGCCACTGTTCTATTTTTGGGGTATAAGCCAGCAATGCAAAAAGGGCTGCAAAAACCATTGTCATCCAAACGGCCTGATTCACAAAAATAGTGTCGCCTGAGCGGAAACTGAACATCCCGGCTGTGTAATGCCACACCTGATCCATGCTTTCGGCCCTGAAAAGCACCCAGCCCACAAGAGTAATTACAAAAGTGATTATCACACTCGGGAATTTGCCAATCGCTTTGTAAAATTTGAGTAAAAATAACCTGTCGGCTACCAGAAAAAATCCATGAAAAGCACCCCAAACAACAAAATTCCAGGCAGCTCCGTGCCAAAGTCCGGAGATAAGGAAAACGAGCCAAAGGTTAAAATACATTCGCAGTGGCGTAACGCGATTTCCTCCTAAAGGAATATACAGGTAATCGCGCATCCAGCGGCCAAGCGTCATATGCCAGCGACGCCAGAATTCAGAAATATTTTGCGAGATATAGGGGTTGTTAAAATTTTCCGGAAAGTCGAAACCAATCATTCTTCCCAGACCAATCGCCATATCGGAGTAACCAGCAAAATCATAGTAAATTTGAAAAGCATATGCCAGAATTCCAATCCATAAGGTGATGGTTGCCAATTGCGACGGGTCTGCTGCAAAAACGCTGTCAGCATAAGCCCCCAGCGGATTAGCGATCATCACTTTTCGGCCTAGGCCAACACAAAACCTAAAAAAACCGGTTAAACGGTTATCTGCATTTTCATTTTTTCGCCGATCGACCAGCTGATCAGCGATTTCGTTGAATCGTACGATTGGTCCGGCAATTAATTGTGGGAACATCAAAATATAAAGAGCCAGATCTGAAACTTTTTTCAGCGGAGGATGAACACCGCGATGCACATCAACGGCATAAGTCATTTTTTGAAAAGTAAAGAAGGAAATTCCAATAGGTAGAACCACATGTGCCCATGCAACGGGTTCACCACCAAATTGTTGAATTACCCAGTCGAGGTTTTCAACGAAAAAATTGGCATATTTAAAATAGGCCAGCAAACCAACATTTAGTGCAACGCTTGCGCCTGTGATCCAGCGTTTTTTGTTTCCTGAGGATTGGAACATCCACTTTACCAGGTAAAAGTCGATAATGATGCTCCCGATCACAATAAAAATAAAATCGGGTGCTCCCCAGGCATAAAACAAAATGCTGGCAAGCAAAGCAACATAATTTTTCAGCACACGAGGCACCAGAAAATACAACAGCAAAAAAGCTGGCAGAAAGTAAAGGAGGAAAAGGCTGCTGCTAAAAACCATAGCAATGATTTTGGTTCAGAAGGCGCAAATTTAACAGATTAATCATAAACAAAGGCGATGAGTTGCTAATTGTTAAACACAATCTTTAAATAACAATGGTTTGCGTGAAATAAAGAATGTGAAAATGAACCAGTAGAGCCAGATGTAGTTTCTGTTTTTGCTATTTTAGCGCCTTCAAAATACATTAAACCTCACCAACATGACAAAAAAAGCTAAACCAAGGCTCTCTTTCTGGGACATCTGGAATATGAGTTTTGGGTTTTTGGGCATTCAAATGGGATTTGCCCTTCAAAATGCGAATGCCAGTCGCATCTTGCAAACCTTTGGGGCTGATGTGGAGCACCTCTCCTGGTTTTGGTTGGTAGCACCAATCACAGGTATGATTGTGCAACCTATCATCGGACATTACAGCGATCAAACCTGGAATCGCCTCGGCAGAAGACGTCCTTATTTTTTAACCGGAGCAGTTTTAGCTTCGATTGGTTTAATCCTGATGCCTAACTCGCCCATGTTTGCAGCTTATCTGCCAGCCTTATGGATTGGCGCGGGTATGCTGATGATTATGGATGCCTCTTTTAATGTAGCTATGGAGCCTTTTAGGGCTTTGGTGGCCGATAAGCTGCCAACAGACCAGCGTACTTTGGGATTTTCGGTGCAGACTTTGCTGATTGGTATTGGAGCCGTGGTTGGATCCTGGTTGCCGTATGTTATGTCGAACTGGTTTGGCTTCAATGAAATAGCTGCCGAAGGTGAAGTTCCGATGAGCTTGAAGCTTTCCTTTTTTATAGGTGCCGGAATTTTGGTTTCAACCATAGTGTGGACGGTTGTTACCACAAAAGAATACTCACCCGAAGAGCAGGAAATGTATGCAGAAGATGATGCTATTCCTGATGCGGAACCTGCTCGTTTTGTTGATATTTTTAAAGATTTCGCTAATATGCCTGCCACCATGCGTCAGCTGGGGCTGGTTCAGTTTTTCTCCTGGTTTGCATTGTTTTCGATGTGGGTATTTACCACTCCGGCATTGGCTCAGCATGTGTGGGGCCTTTCGGCGGATGATCGTAGTTCGGCTGCATTTAATGAAGCGGGCGATTATGTAGGAGTGATTTTTGGTGTTTATAATTTGGTAGCTGCCATTTTTGCGATGGCTTTGCCTGTTATTGCAGCTAAAGTAGGTCGTAAGCGCACCCACGCCATTAACCTTACGCTTGGAGGTTTAGGTTTGATGTCAATTATGTTGGTTACCTCTCCCGAAATGAAATGGTTGCTCAACATCAGCATGATAGGTGTTGGTATTGCATGGGCAAGTATTTTAGCAATGCCTTATGCTATTTTAGCCGGCTCTATTCCCGCAAGGAAAATGGGTGTTTACATGGGAATATTTAATTTCTTCATTACTTTTCCGCAGATTGTGAATGGTGTTTTTGGTGGCCCGCTCGTGAAATTCTTATATGGCGGACATGCTATCTATGCCCTTGTAACTGCTGGTGTGCTGATGATTATTGGAGCTGTTTCGGTGATGTTTGTAAAGGATGAAGACGATATTATAAAGTCGTAATATGATACAAAATAAAAAAACCGGCTCGTTTACCTCGAGCCGGTTTTTTATTTCAAGGGGGTAAGTTTACCAGCCAAGTTTTTCGTTAAACTCCTCATCAATAGTTTTGTTGAGCAGGTCGCAACCAAAATCGAACTGACGATTTTCGTTGTCCTTTTCCTTGAATACAAAATGAAGGTCCTTAAAATCTCCTCTTCGTGGCAAAAGGCTGATGGCTTCTTCCAGTGCCTGAGTTGGTGTCAGAATTCCATTTAGTCCTGTCTTTTCGAGTATTTTCACAAGTTGTTTAAAAGATGAATCTTTGATATCCACTTCCAACTGCTTTTCGATCTGCTGAATTTTCCTTTGTGAATTGGTGTAGGTTCCGCCAAATTCCCATGGCATCGAAGCGGGCATAACCAGATCGGCCATGAGGGCAGTTTCACTCATCCAGAGATCTTGCACCACCTTGAATTCAATTCGTGAAAACTGCTGTTTGATATCATCTTTATTCAGTGCGCAGCCAACCGGATCTTCGCCAAAAATGAAAGCATTTTTGATTTTTCCACCCCTAAAAAGCTTGTAAACACTGTTGATGGTAAATGGTAGTTCGTCCACTTTCCACTTAAACTGCATGCGGTATCGAATGTCTTCATCGAGAATAGATTCGGCTCCCACACCGATTTTGTGGCAAACTCCCATATCAAAAATGCCATGACCATTATTTTTCTCTTTCAGCGCAATCAGGCCATTGGCTGT
>JAGYNM010000028.1 GCA_018399335.1 Bacteroidales bacterium
ATCGAGAACAACCTGCTAGCTGCACTGCAATATGAAATCGAACCCATAAACTATACTGCTAACATTACGTTGCGTTCCGGTATCGACGGCGCTATCATCAATAGCGGTGTTGATCGGTATAAATCATTGTCTTCCAAACACCTGGAACCAGTTAAGCAAGGTGTGGAAAACGATAAACTTTTTGTTTTGGTCAAAACCAATCAATCCAATCATCAAATTGCAGAAGTGGCGCGCCACAAGCTTTTTATTGATGAAACCCTGATCACCAACCAGGCTGAAACGCATCTTGAAGATGGAAAAGCTTTTGCAAGCTACAGCCTGAATATTCATTCCGGACAGAAAATCCGGCTCGAGAAAACAGTTGCCATTTGCAGCGACAAAGAACATTTTGTGGATGATGCGCTGGCATCAGCATTTTTGGCCATCAAATCAGCGCCAGATTTCGAAAAACTTTGTGCCGACAATTCCGCCGCCTGGGCGAAGCTTTGGGAAGAAATGGATATACAAATTGAAGGTGATCGCTGGTCGCAAAAGCTCATCCGATTGCATCTTTTCCATTTGCTTATTTCCGTATCGCCCTTCAACCAACAGCTTGATGCCAGCATTACCGCTCGTGGTTTGCATGGCGAAGCTTACCGGGGTCATATTTTCTGGGACGAGCTCTATATTCTTCCATTATATGATATGCACCTTCCCGAAGTGGCAAAGTCCATGCTGATGTATCGCTATCGCCGGCTTGACGAGGCACGCAAATATGCTGCACAGCATGGTTATCAGGGGGCAATGTTTCCGTGGCAGAGCGGAAGTGATGGGCGCGAAGAGACTCAGGTTGTGCATCTTAACCCGCTTACCGGAGAATGGGGCGATGACCATTCCTCACTGCAACGCCACGTTTCACTGGCCATCGCATACAATGTTTGGGACTACTACTGGATCACGAATGACCATATATTCCTAAAAAAATTTGGTGCCCGGCTAATTTTCGAAATTTGCCGATTCTGGGCCAGTAAAGCTAAATACAACAAACAAAGCGGACGCTACCATATCAGTGAAGTAATGGGCCCTGATGAATTTCATGAACATCTTCCAGGAACAGAAAAAGGCGGTCTCACCGACAATGCTTACACGAATATTATGGTTGCCTGGCTGTTCGGGAAAGCTCAGGAAATCAATTCCCTGCTGAAAAATTCTAAAGAATCACTTCCGGATTTTGATGAAAATGAAGTACAAAAGTGGAAAGAAATTGCTTCAAAGCTAAATCTCGTCACAAATAAGGGAGGTATTATTGCTCAGTTTGATGGCTATTTTGATTTGCAGGAACTCGACTGGGAATCCTATCGCAAGAAATACGGCAACATCTACCGCATGGATCGCATCCTGAAGGCAGAGGGAAAATCTCCTGATGCTTACAAACTCGCTAAGCAAGCTGATACGCTGATGACTTTTTACAACCTCA
This sequence comes from Bacteroidales bacterium, assembly GCA_018399335.1. GTDB lineage: Bacteria > Bacteroidota > Bacteroidia > Bacteroidales > F082 > UBA5536. The sequence continues at coordinate 1,457 of JAGYNM010000028.1, forward strand.
ACAAAACAGAAGTGGATCAACTCATGCAACAAATGGGTTTTCAACTTCCGGAAGATTACCTGCGAAAAAATCTGGAATACTACCTACAGCGTACTTCACACGGATCTACTTTAAGTCGTGTGGTACATGCCCGGCTAGCAGCTATGACAGGCGATCATGAACTGAGCTGGAAACTATATCAGGATGCGCTTACAAGCGATTATAATGACATACAGGGCGGTACAACCGGCGAAGGAATCCACGCTGGTGTAATGGCGGGAACAGTTTTAATCGCACTCAATACCTATGCCGGTCTCAATTATCGCGAACAGCAATTAACCCTGAATCCTGATTTACCCAAAGCCTGGAAATCTATACGTTTTGGCTTGAATTTCAAAGGAGTACATTATCGCTTTGATATCAATCACAATCAGATTCGAATGCTGGCCAATAAAGATGCATCAATCAGCGTTCTGAATAAGGCAGTAAGTCTGACGGCTGGCAAATGGAATCTGCTGGAAATTAATCCTTAAAAAAGAAAAGATATGTTGAACGACAGAATAACAGTAACGCCCAAACACGAGCAGGCAGCAGATGTGGTAATCGATTATCTGGCCGACAAAATGAAGCCCAAATTTATAATCACCATCGGAGGCGAGGTGGGTTCTGGAAAATCAACCCTGGCATATGCGCTAGCTCACAAACTCAAAAAACAGGATATTCGATCCAAAATTGTTGATCTGGACGATTTTTATAAAATCCCCCCACTTCAGCGTAAAGAGTGGCGGCGTGCCAACGGCATCGAAAGTGTTGGCCCTTCCGAATATGACTGGGGAAAGATTATTCATGTGATCAACGACTTTTATGAAAACCAGAAAAGCGTCATGCCATGCGTTGACCTTATCACGGATTATGTGGACGAAATCACAACCAATTTTAAGGACATCGACATAATCATCATCAACGGCCTATATGCCACAAAAATAGAACAGGCCGACCTGCGAATTTTCATCGAACTTACCTACGATGAAACCAAAGAGGCACAGATTTTTGGCGACAAAGAAGAAATGACAGCTTTCAGAAAGCAAATCCTCGAACGGGAGCACGAAATGGTTCAGGGCCTGAAAAAAGGCTGCGACCTGTTTTTCGACTTTGATGCCCTTGTGGATAAATATCATTTATAAAAGCATTAAAACACAGACAATATGTTAGGAGACGTACTACTCATCACCGAAAAACACCAAAAGGCCGGAGAAGCCATAATCGAACACATCCTCAAAAATCGAAAACCCAAGATGATGATCGCTATTTCGGGCGAGTCAGGTTCGGGAAAAACAGAACTGGCGCATGTGGTGGCAAAAGGCCTGCGCAAGCATGGCATAATGGCTAAGCCTTTGCATATCGATAATTATTATCGCATCCATCCGCTCGAACGCACCGAATGGCGCAAGCAAAATGGCATTCAAAATGTGGTTGGCCCCGGCGAATACGATTGGGAAACCCTCAATAAAAACATAAAAGAATTTAAGGAAGGCGCAAGCTCCACAGGCCCATGCGTGGATTTGGTAACCGAACAAATCGACCAGCTGACAACCGATTACAGCGGTATTGATATGATCATCATCGACGGGCTCTACGCCATCAAAACTGCAGATGTTGATGTGCGGGTTTTTATTGAGCTCACTTATCACGAAACAAAGAAAGCCCAGGTGGTTCGCGGCAAAGAACCCCAAAATGAATACCGTATGCAGGTGCTCGAAAAAGAACATCAGGAAGTACAAGCCCTCAAACCTACTGCCGACATACTGATTGGTATGGATTACAGCGTTCGCTTAGCAAAATAAACACTTATGGAATCTATCCGTCATCTTTTTCGCATTGGCTATGGCCCTTCAAGCAGTCATACTATGGGCCCCTGTCGCGCTGCCAGTATTTTTAAACACGACAATCCTCAGGCCGCTGCCTTTAAAGTAACCCTCTACGGAAGCCTGGCAGCAACCGGAAAAGGGCATCTTACCGATCAGGCAATCATGCAGGTGATGGAGCCTTTTCAGGTAACATTTGACTGGCAACCCAAAACTTTTCTTGAGCGCCATCCCAATGCCCTCACCTTTGAGGCAACTGACGAAAACGGAAAAACCACCGACAGCCGAACTGCCTACAGTATTGGAGGCGGTTCTATCATTTGGGAAGGAGAAACAGAAGAAACAGTATCGATCTATCCGCACCGCACCATGGCCGATGTTTTAAAATGGTGCAGCAGCGAAGGCCGAACACTCTGGGAATACGTCCAGATGCATGAACCTCCGGAAACAGTGGATCACCTCCGTGAAGTGTGGCGGGTGATGCAGGAAGCTGTGAGACGTGGGCTGGAAAACGAAGGTGTGATTCCGGGTGGCTTAAAGCTGGCACGCAAAGCTTCGTCCTACTATATCAAAGCACAGAGTTTGAAAGATTCCCTAAAAAGCAGAAGTCTTGTATTTGCTTATGCCCTGGCTGTTTCGGAAGAAAACGCCTCTGGCGGACTGGTTTCAACAGCTCCCACATGTGGTTCCAGTGGTGTGTTGCCAGCTGTGCTTTATCATGCCAAAAACGCGCATGGCTTTTCGGACGAAAAAATCCTCAAAGCCATTGCCACTGCCGGCTTGATCGGCAATATCGTAAAAACCAACGCTTCTATCTCAGGAGCTGCCGTAGGTTGTCAGGGCGAAATAGGAACGGCATGCGCCATGGCATCTGCTGCGGTGAATCAGCTTTTTGGAGGAAGTCCGCAACAGATTGAATATGCAGCCGAAATGGGACTCGAACATCATCTGGGTCTAACCTGCGATCCGATAAATGGTCTGGTGCAAGTACCTTGTATCGAGCGCAATGCGCACGCAGCAGCCCGTGCCCTGGACTCAAATATGTTTGCATTGCTGTCGGACGGCAAGCATTTTGTTTCTTTTGATAAAGTAGTACGAACCATGAAAGTTACCGGAAAAGACTTGCCCAGCCTTTACAAAGAAACTGCCGAAGGCGGCCTGGCAATCTTTGCCAAACGAAGAGCGCCCAAAAAGAAAAAAGAGTCGTTTTAAATTCCGGAAATCCATAAAAATCAATCCAATCAAGACAGTATAGATTTTTCTCATTTTTAGAATTCTGAATGAAATGCGGCTATCTCCTGAGATTCGCCGACTGCCCTTAATTTCTTATTACTTTTGCAAACCTAAATTACAAAGGTTTTGATTTATCCGTCCAATTTTGAGGAAAAACTGGGTTTCGACCGTGTCCGTGAGTGGCTTACAGCGCATTGCATCAATCCGATGGGTGCTGCTCAAGCAGATGAGATGGGTTTTGAAACCAGCCTTCCTGTAATTCAGGAAAAGCTAAATCTGATCAAAGAATTCCGTCAATTGATGGAAAACGGACTCCCTTTCCCTGTTAGTGAAACGGGTGACCTGCGTGCCGATCTGCACACGCTGCGTATCGAAGGAACGGTAATCAGCCAGGAAGCACTGTTCGAACTCAAGCCGGGGCTCAATGCCCTTAAAGCCATTCTTCGATTTGTTGTTTCGGAACAAGCTATGCGTTATCCTGCCATTCAAAGGCTTTGTGATGGCATTAGTGTAGATAAAACCGTTTGGAGCGAATGTAATCGTCTCACCGACGACAAAGGCGATATTCCTGATGCTGCTTCGCCCGAACTGGCGGATATCCGTAAACAAATCAGGCAAAAGCTCAGCCATATCGACCGGCAGGTGAACAAAATGCTTCAGGAAGCAAAAAATGCAGGATGGGCCGATTCCGGAGTTGAAGCCACCATCCGTAATGGCCGCATGGTAATTCCGGTTCGGGCAGCCGACAAACGCAAACTAAAAGGTTTTATTCACGACGAATCCTCAACAGGACAAACCGTTTACATCGAACCAGCTGCAGTGCTCGAAACCAATAATGAAGTACGCGAACTGGAATATGCCGAAAAACGTGAAATCAATCGCATTCTGGCCGCTTTCTCAAGGCTTATCAGACCTTTTATCAGCGATTTACTTGCCGGCTGGGAATTGTTGGGAAGCATCGACCTTGTTCGGGCAAAGGCAGTAATGGCTGCTGAGATGCAAGCTATCGTTCCAGAACTTACCGATCAAGCATTTATCAAATGGAATCAAAGCCGGCATCCCTTGCTCGAACGTAAGCTGCGCAAGGAAAAAAAATCCGTTGTGCCGCTCGAACTGGAGCTAAACCAAGAGCAACGCATTCTTGTCATTTCAGGCCCCAATGCAGGAGGTAAATCCGTTTGCCTGAAAACCACCGGACTCATTCAATATATGTTGCAGTGTGGGTTGGCAGTTCCCATGGAAAAAGACTCGAAATGCGGAATCTTCGACAAAATATTTATCGATATCGGTGACGAACAGTCCCTCGAAAACGACCTCAGCACCTACAGTTCTCACCTGCTCAATATGAAGCATTATCTGGCTCATGCAGACAGCAAAACACTGTTTTTGATCGATGAATTTGGCTCCGGAACCGAGCCCCAGCTTGGCGGCGCCATTGCAGAGGCAGTGCTGAAAAAGCTAAACGAACTTCAGGCTTTTGGATTAATTACAACACATTATGCCAACCTCAAGCTGTTTGCAGATGAACATGCTGGCGTTTTTAACGGAGCCATGTTGTTCGACACCAAAAGGCTAGAACCCTTGTATATGCTGCAAACCGGCAAACCAGGCAGCTCTTTCGCTTTTGAAATTGCACGTAAAATAGGCTTCCCGGAAAGCCTGCTGGATTCGGCGGCAACAATAAGCGGACAATCGCACCTCGACTTTGATCAGCAACTGCAGCAGCTTGAGGTGGAGAAGAAAGCGCTCTCCAAAAAGCAAACTGAACTACGGCTGGCTGATCAGCTTTTAAATGAAGTAATTGAGAAATATAAACGACTCCTCAAACAGCTTGAAGACCGCAGAAAAGACATGCTGGCTGATGCGGGAAGAGAAGCCAAATCCTTGATCGATAAAGCAAACCGTCAGATAGAACTTACCATCAAAGAGATTAGAGAAGCACAGGCCGAAAAGGAAAAGACAAAAGCCCTGCGGCAGGACCTTAAGTCATCACGCGATTTGATTGGTACGGAGGCTGAAGAGATAGCCAAAAAGCTGGCAGAAACAGAAGAGAAAGAAGAAGCAATTTGGCAGGCTAGCGAGCTTAAAGCAGGTGATCTGGTAAGTATTGAAGAAATGGATATTGTTGGAGAACTGATTTCGATCAGTGAACATGAAGCCGTGGTGAGTTTCAACAGCGTGAAGCTGCGCACCTCACCCGAAAAATTAAGTAAACTAAGCCGTCGCGAAAGCAGAAAACAAACACACCAGCATCGTAAATCAGCATCTTCGCGTAGTGTGACTTCTGACCTGAACGAAAAAGTTAGCAACTTCAAACTAACCATCGACTTGCGTGGCAAGCGTGCCGAAGAAGCTTTGGAACTAACGGCCAAATATATTGACGAAGCCATTTTGCTCAGCGTAAAAGAAGTGAATATTCTTCATGGCAAAGGAAACGGTATCCTGCGCAAATTGATTCGTGAGTTATTAAGCAAGCAAAAAGAAATTGCAAATTTTGGTGATGCACCACCTGAATCAGGAGGCAATGGGATTACAAGGGTTAGCTTGCGTTAACCTATTACACATTTGACACTGTCCCTTGGAAAAAAAATTATGGCCTCAAAATCTCAAAAGTGCCATCCTTCTCTAATTTGATAATGGTAGAGGCCTTTGGCAACTTCACCTCATCCTGATACAACCCAACAATATGATCCACTGCAGACTTAACTTCTTCAGAAATCTGCCCAAAAAATAATGGTGTGGGCTGGCCTGAAATATTAGCTGAGGTGGAAGCAATTGCATTGCCAAAACGTTTGACCACTTCAATGCAAAACTCATTGGAAGTAATTCGTATACAAACAGTTTTGTCTGCACCAATCACGTTTTTTGCAAGGTTTTTTGCTCCCGGATAAACTATACTGATCGGGTTGGCGGCATTACGAATCAGGTCGTAAGCTACTTCAGGAACATTTTTTACGTATTGTTTTACACGTTCTTCACTATCAATCAAAGCAATAAGGCTCTTTTTCTCGGTTCGCTGTTTGATTTTAAAAAGCCTTTCAACTGCTTTTTGATTCGTAGCATCACAACCTAAACCCCATATCGTGTCGGTAGGATAAAGCATCACTTTTCCAGCCTTCAGGATTTCAACAGCAGCTTCAATTTCTTGTTCGTAGGTCATTTTACTCGCGTTAACAATTGGTTAATTGAAATGGTTGTAGCGCAACGGAAATGTTTTTTGGGGCACGATTGCCATCCGTGAAGCCCGCAAGGACGACAATCAAGTTGCTCCGTTGTTTGCACAATTACCGAATCGGATGAAAGAGGCCCAAAGCCAAAATCAGGAACGGTGGAGCAATAAATAGCCGTTACAGGCGCGTCCACTGCACTGCACAAATGCATGGGAGCAGAATCATTTACAAAATTCATTTTGGCATCGCGCATCAAAGCAGCCGACTCCAGCAGGCTGAGCTTTCCGGCCAGATTGATACTATTGCTATGTCCAGAAGCTTTTATAATTCTATCGCACAACTCTTTATCCGCATTACCGCCCAACAAATAAACATGCAAATCCTGATCAAGCTGCTGCATAAAGCTCACCCATTTTTCTTCCGGAAATTGCTTCGTAAACCACAATGAAGCCGGTGCAACACAGATAAAGGCTTTCGTTTTGTAGGCAGATACTTTTGCAAAATCAGCTTTGCCCGGATAGAGCGCCGGGCGCGAAGGAATCTGATCTGTGAGATGTGAGATAAGTTTTTGGTTGCGATCAATTTCGTGAACCGGATGCTCAGCATTTCCGATCAGGTGCTTTATACGATGCGAAAAGAAAATACTAAATGGATTTTTACTAAAACCAATACGCATGGGTGCTTTACTCAACGCTGTGATTAAGCCTGTGGCAGCAAATCGCTGTAAATTGATCACCAAATCAAAGTTTCTGGATCGCACTTCACGAATGATAACGCGAAGATTTTCGTATTTATGCTCCGACTTATCCCAAACCCAAAGACGACCCAGGTAAGGATGATCCCTGAAAAGCCCCTCATAACCCTGTTTGATTAAAAATTCCAAACGAGCTTTTGGATAATGCTCATGAAGTTTTTCGAGCAGGGAAGTTGCCAGAATCACATCACCCAGAGAAGCAGTCTGTATGATAAGTATGCGCTTGATCATGCATTTGGTTTAAGCTCACAAAAGTAGCGACTTTCGCTCAGCACAGCAATAAAGCTTTTTGCAAATTGCAGTATAGCCACACAAAAAATAACAACCAAAAACAGAAATATACATATCTGCCAACTTCCTCTTTGAATTGTTTTATTTCAATAATCACAAAAATCAGCTATTTTTGTAAAACATTGCTGACATAAGCCACTAAATGACAAACAATCCATCCAATTCTTTCAGCAAGCTGCTTCGGAGAAACACTTATTTCTGCTTAGCAAGCTTTTTTGTATTCTGGATGACCTTTTTACCTCCTTCGAAATCGATTGCACAAAATTCAATTTCACTCCTCGATAGTTTGCTTTTGCTCAAAGATCACCCCAATACACCTGATAGTGTTAAAATCAATCTACTTCTGGAGGCCGCACTTTACTATCGCACTCATCCTGAAATGATAAATTCAGTGCCAAAAGCAGATTCATTAATCTATGCTGCAAAGCGACTTGCCATTCAACATGATTTTGCGCTACTTTTTCTGCAAAAAATGAGTGAACTAGGCGTTTATGTTCGTAATCAGGCGCTGTATCATGAAGCATTGTTTTGGCATCGGCAGGAATTAGCCTTGGCTGATTCGCTGCAACTTGATAAAGCACGACTCGTAACACTCAACAACCTGGGAATAGCCCACCGATGGATGGACGATTACCGGCTTGCCAGCGATTACCACCAAAAGGCAATGGCACTGGCCGAGGACCTAAAGGATGAAAAGAGCTATCTGATTGCTGCCAACGGACTGGGTAATATTCAATTTATGCTCGGAAATTATCAGGAAGCACTCCGAAGATTCAGGGAATGCCTTGCAATGGAGCAGGAACGCAACGATTTGATTGGAGTAGCAATCAACCTTAATAATATTGGCAACGTATTTTTTAAACAATATGAATACGACAAGGCGCTGGAGTACTATCTGCTTTCGCTGGAAGTGAACAGAGAAGCAGGTTCCAAAAAAGGTGTAGCAATTTGTTACAATGATATGGGAGGTGTTTACCGCGAACGAAAACAGTTCGACAAAGCGCTGAATTATTACCTTCTTGGCCTTGAAATCTACGAATCATTAGGCGACTTGCACTATCTGGCTCAGAGCAATGTAAATGTTGGAGGACTTTACATTGAAATGGAAAAGTATGAAAAAGCCTTACCGTACATCAATCAGGGGCTAAAAATGGCCCGGAAATCAAATGCTTTAGCTACTTACAAAAAAGCAATTGATTTAATGTACAAGTATCGCAAATACAAAGGCGACTACAAAACAGCCATTGCCTATATGGAAGAATCCGACCGCATTAACGACAGTATTTTGAGTAATAATCTGCGCCGCACTGTGATTCAAATGCAAACACTTTTTGACCGCGAAAGAAGCGAAAGTCAGATCGCCTTGTTGGAACACCAAAAAGAACTTGCCGAGCTCCGCATGAAAGACCAAAGACTAATCAATCTGATTGGTATTTTCGGGCTCGTGCTGCTTTTACTTGCCCTTATAGCTGGCGTTTATGTGGTACATATGAAAAATCGTTCGAACAAACTGTTGTTGGAACAAAAAAACGAGATAGAAGAAGCACAGGCCGAACTAAAAGATTATGCCGAAAAACTTTTTCAGGCAAAAGAAGAAGCCGAACATCACAGCAAATTAAAAAGTCAGTTCCTGGCCAATATGAGCCATGAAATCAGAACGCCGATGAATTCCATTATCGGTTTTGCTGACATCCTGGATAAACTGATAGATAACAACCAGCACCGGACTTTTTTGGATGCCATTCGAAAATCAGGACAAAGCCTGCTCATGCTTATCAATGATATTCTCGACCTTTCAAAAATTGAAGCTGACAGGCTAATCATCGACAACGGACCACTCGATTTGCGTTCTCTGGCAACTGAAATAAAACAGCTTTTTTCAATACAACTGAGAGAGAAAAAGCTAAGCTTCAAACTTCAAATCGATGATTCACTTCCCGAAGAGGTTTTTCTGAGTGAAATACGGATGCGGCAAATACTTTTTAACCTCATCGGTAACGCGGTGAAATTCACAACAGAAGGTCATATTGATTTAAATATTTTTACAAGTGAAAATCAAAATGACAAGGCATTAATCGACCTGCATATTCAGGTAAAAGATACCGGAGTGGGCATCGATAAAGCTGGTCAGGAAAAGATTTTTGAAGCTTTCTATCAACATCATACACAAGCAAGCAATTTGAAAGGAACCGGACTTGGGCTTGCCATCACGCAGCGCCTTGTAGAAGCAATGAATGGCACAATTAATTTGGAAAGCGAACCCGGAAAAGGAACTGTATTTTCAATTTGTTTCACGGCCGTTGAGTCAAATCAACAAAAGCGGACACATCTTTTAAGACATCCTTCAACTAAAAATCCAGAGGAATATTTGCAGTTAGAAAATTCACAAAGTCTGATTCTGCTTACCAAAAATCCAGTTCATCATCACCTGATAAACGAAATTGCAAGTCAATCCGGTTTTGAAGTATTACTATCAAAAAATAGCGTTGATCTACGAACTAAAACCCTTAATCATCATCCAAGCTGTTTGATCATTGACCCTGCTGAAATAACAGAGTCGTTAAGGAAAGAACTTTTTGTACTTGCGCGCGAACACAGGATGCAGTTGATTTATACGGATAAATTATCTCCTAAACAGCAAAAAAATCTACCAGACGGGGCTATTTTTGATTTGCCTGATAAGCAAGATTTACTCAGTCATTATCTGAACAAACTCCTGAATGAATCTTCACAACAAAATAATGGAAATGGACAACTGCTCTTTAATGGTGAAAACAGAACAAATCCAGCCTTTGAAACTGTTCACAATCTTTGGCTCAAAGCGCTCAGCAGCAATGTTGTTAGCGATGCGCATCAGTTTGCACTAGCCTGTCTTCAATTTGCAGAAGCCAATCAACTAAAAGAGCTTTTTCATTACAGTAAAAGTCTTAAAGAGGCTGTCGAAAATTTTGATGTAGAACAAATTAGTCTTTTGCTCCGGCAGTTTCAAAATATCAAAGCTGTTGAAGCTTATCTCAAACAGCAAAAAAATAAGGCCTGATCATCCCAAAAAATATGTGATATGCAACAAAATTCAAATTCCGAAAGGCTACTTATTGTTGATGATCTGCCAAAAAACATTCAGATTCTTGGCAAATTACTAACGAGTCCGAACCGTGAAATTGCTTATGCTCTTTCAGGTAGTGAAGCATTGAGGTTAACTTCGGAAAACGATTTCGACCTTATCCTGCTCGATATTATGATGCCCGAAATGGATGGTTTTGAAGTTTGTGTTAAGTTAAAAAAAGATAAGCGAACTGCTTCTATTCCAATCATTTTCCTTACTGCAAAAACAGAACCTGACGAAATTGTAAAAGGCTTTGAATGTGGCGCTAACGATTATATTACCAAGCCATTTAATGCGGCTGAACTGCAAGCCCGCATCAAAACGCAACTTGATCTGGTCAAAAACAAAAAGCTGCTCCAACTTTTAAATCAAAACCTGGAAGAAAAAGTGGCTCAGCGCACAGAAGAATTACAAAAAGCGAATCGGCAGCTTTCGCATCTCGAAAAAGCCAAAAGTGATTTTTTAAATATCATTAGCCACGAACTACGCACTCCCCTCAACGGCATCATCGGCATTACTGCACTTCTTAAGCAAAATATTGAGGATGAAGAACAAAAAGAATACCTGGACTACCTGAAAAGCTCGTCGGAGCGTTTGGTCCGATTTTCTGAAACGGCCTTACTAATTACCGCTCTCCAATCGAGCAATCAAAAAATTGAGCTTTTTGATATTGCACTCGAAAGCCTCTTCGAAATGGCAATTGATGAGTTGCAAGCAGCACTTGATGAAAAAAGTTTAAGTGTAAATATCGACGTACATCCAGAAGCCAAACTTCTGAGCGCAGACGCTGATTTGCTGAGAAAAAGCATCTGTATATTAGTCGAAAATGCCATATCTCACTTACCTTCGAGAGGCAAAATTACTTTAAGCAGCAAAAAAGCTCCGCAGGGCATAACAATAGAAGTTCACGACAACGGACCTGGATTTTCCGAAGAAGTGCTCAGCAGACTACAAGATTTTATGTTGCAAGGCCAGCTTACTATTGAGCAAGGATTTGGGCTTTCGCTGGCAGCAGTTAAGCTGATTGCCAAAGCTCATAATGGCAATGTTACCATAAAAAATATGGATGCCGGAGGCGCCTGCATTCAGCTCCATTTTATTCAATAGGCTATTTATAAGCCATTGTAGCTTGCAAATCGCATGAACCACTTAAAGTTTCTTTTGTATCTTCGCCACCACAAAAACAAAAGTATATGAAGTTACTTGAAGGTAAGGTTGCCCTGATAACAGGGGCATCTCGTGGCATAGGAAAAGCCCTGGCCATGCGGTTTGCAGCCGAAGGTGCTACTATCGCATTTTCTGATCTCAAAAGAGATGAGCTCATGGAGCAAACAGAAAAAGAATTACTCGAATTAGGAATTCAAGCTAAAGGATACGGCTCAAATGCCGCATCATTTGAAGAAAGCGAAAAACTTGCCGAAGCCGTAATAGCCGATTTTGGCAGAATTGACATCCTGATCAACAATGCTGGTATCACCAGAGACAACTTGCTGATGCGCATGACCGAACAAGACTGGGATATCGTATTGACTGTAAACCTAAAATCGGTTTTTAACCTCACAAAAGCTGTTCAGCGTACTATGCTCAAACAGCGCAGCGGATCTATCATAAATATGAGTTCCGTGGTTGGTGTGAATGGTAATGCAGGCCAGTCGAATTATTCAGCATCCAAAGCCGGAATGATTGGTTTCACCAAATCAATAGCAGCCGAGTTGGGAAGCCGTAACGTACGTTGCAATGCCATAGCACCAGGCTTTATTGAAACGGAAATGACACACAAACTTCCGGACGATGTGCGCACACAATGGATTTCAACAATTCCTTTACGCCGCAGCGGAAAACCTGAAGATGTAGCTGATGTGGCTGTATTTTTAGCTTCAGATCTGTCAGCTTACGTCACAGGCCAGGTGATAAGTGTTTGCGGTGGAATGAGCATGTAATCAAGGTTAATAACCTGTGGCAGCACGGGTTATTTTAACACAACAAATTTTAGCCGGAGCTTATGAATTTTCCCATCTTATTGGAATACCCCGGCTGGCTGATTATTCCTGTAATAATTGCAGCAGCCGGAATAGCTGCTTTACTTTATTGGAAAAATAAAGCACTCCCCTACCCGATTTGGGTAAAACGGCTGCTGTTTGTTCTCCGCTTTTTGGTGATTTTGTTGCTGGGTTTGCTTTTGTTAAAACCCTATCTGCTACAACGTATCAAACAAATTGAACCTCCCGTTATCGTATTGGCTCACGATAACTCCATCTCCCTGAAATCTACAAACGATTCTGCCTACTACCTGGGAGAATACCGCCAAAAACTCGATTCCATTTATCAGGAAATTAGTGCTGATTTTGAAATTGATACAGTTTTATTTGGGAAAGAAATCCATTTTGGATCAATACCAGATTTCACTGAAAGTCAAACCGATATCGCTTCAGTTTTTAATCACATAAAAAAACGTTATTTCAGACGAAACCTGGGCGCTGTGGTGCTTTTCTCAGACGGCATTTATAACGCTGGCTACCAGCCTGAACTGGCTGCTTCAAATTTTCCTTTCAAAATGCATACAGTAGGCCTTGGCGACACGTTAATTCATCCTGATTTGTCAGTTTATGATTTACGATTCAACAGGCAGGTGCTCAAAAACTCACTTTTTCCGGTAGAAGTGACTGTGAGAGCACAAAATGCACTGCGGCAAGATATTGTCGTTTCTCTTTGGATGGATGAAAAAAAAATCGGGCAACAAAAACTGAAAGCAGGCTCTAATCGCTTTTCGGGCACTTTAAGTTTTCAGGTTGAAGCAGGCGAACCTGGGTTTAAAAACATGGAAGTTCGCATCGAACCGCTCGATGGAGAAATATACACTACAAATAACGAAAAGCAGTTTTTTGTAGAGGTGATCGAACAAAAGCAAAGCATTCTTGTCGTTGCCAAAGCGCCACACCCTGATTTGGGAGCTATTCAGGCAGCATTAGGCAACCAATATCAGATTGATTTTAAATACAATACATCAAACCTGAATGACGATTTACCAAAATACGATCTGCTTATCCTTCATCAAATGCCTGATGGTGGGGCGTCATTCCGACCTATCCAAAGTTTATTGAAAACACGGCCTCAGTTGCCTGTACTCTGGATTATTGGCCAGCAAACCAGCTTAAGGTTTTATAACGAATTGCAGCAATTCAGTAAATTATACGCCACCTCTAACGAAATCATTCAGGCTAATGCCTGGTTCAATCCAAATTTTTCAGCCTTTACTACCGATCCGCAAACAGCAGCTCAGCTGAGTCAATGGCCTCCGCTAAACCTTCTATTTGCCGACACAGAATTGGCTTCTCGAACAGAAACACTTCTCTACCAAAAGATTAGAGGCATAGAAACAGATCGCCCAATGTTGCTTTTTGCACGGGATCAGGATCGAAAATCAGGGCTTATTTTAGGTACGGGAATCTGGAGTTGGCGTTTGCACGATTTCAAAAACAATGGCTCACACCTTAGTTTTGATGCACTAATTCAGCAAATCATCCGATATGTTAGCCTTCAGAATGATAATAGTCTGTTAAAAGTTTTTGCTGAAAATGAATATACCAGCGGAAGCCCCATAATTCTCAAAGCCGAGCTGCACAACAAAAGCGGAGAGCTTGTTACAGATGTTCCACTCAAAGCTCAGTTATTTCATGAACAAGAGGAACGTTCGTACCAGTTTGATTTGGTTCAAAATCCTCCCTTTTACACTTTAAATGCGGGTCATTTGAGCGAAGGAGTTTATTCCTACACTATTTCCGGCGTATTGGGCCAGGAAAAACTAGAAGCCAGCGGGCGGTTTATTGTCGAAGGCACGAACATCGAAAGCAGCGCCCTTGTAGCTGATTGGAAATTAATGCAGCAACTTGCCAGCCAAACTGGTGGAAATTTTTATTCCAGAGCAAACATAAACAATCTAATCACTGATATTTCGGTGGATGAATCTATGGTTAGTGTTTCCCGGTTTGAAAATTTATTTGACGCCCTTATTGATCTGGAATTACTATTTATTGCACTAATTTTCCTGCTTGCAGTCGAATGGTTCTTGCGTAAATATTTCGGCGCTTATTAAAGCATTAATTTGTTCCGCCTCATGAACCCAGCTCACCTGCTTATCGGTATTCTTTCTTTTGATTTTTTCACGAGAAGCCTGCTCTATTTCCTCAACCGATCGCATTTATTTGATCCATTACCAGCAATGGTCAAAAACATTTATCGCCTCAGCACATATCGGAGGCAACAACTTATTCATCGCGCTAATCTTGATTGTGAATGGAGCACCCAACTCATTGTTTATGTCGTTTCTGTTGTTCTTATTTCTATTGGTTTCCCGGGTTTACTCGATGAGCAATTAAGAGACCTCCCTATGAGTTCATTTCCGCGAGGAATAGTTTTTTTCGCACTGCTTGGCATACTGCTTCAAATGCTAAAACTTCCTTGCGAAATCATCAGGATTTTTCGCCTGGAGAATCGCTTCGGCAACAACAAACGCCTTAAATACTACTTGCTCGAGCTGATTTTAAAAGGAAACATAACGCTGCTTGTCGGAAGCGCAGCGTACGGGCTTCTCTTGATAAGTTATGCCTGGCTTAACGAAAGTTTCTGGTATATGTCGTGGATATTATTTGCCCTGCTTTTTCTGACCTATACTATGATTAATCAACGAATTACCTATTTCTTTTCTTCCAAACGACATGCCTCTGTTTCTGATTCATTAAGGAAACAACTTCGTGATTTACTTAAAGATTTCAGACTATCTGTAAAAGACGTCCTCATCAAAAAGCAGCAACCTGGAGAAAATAAAAGTCCAGCTTCGTTGGCTTTGTGGGGAAGGAAAGGAAAAATCATGCTGAGTGAATATGTGCTTTCGTTGCTAAAAGATGAGGAAATAAAAGCTGTAATTATACACGAAGCTGCACATTACAAACGCTATCATATTCTTAATACTCTGCTTACAACACTCTTACAAATAGGCTTGTTACTTTTCCTGTTGGGTGTTTCACTCAGCACTCCCTATTTTCAGCAAGCGTTGGGAGCTTCATACCCAACAGTGTATATGGGACTTCTTGTGTTTGTCTTGCTTTTTTCTCCGGCCTCGTTAATAATTAATTTTTTCATCAATAAACTAAACAGGCATTTTGAATATCAGGCAGATGAAGAGGCGAAAAAAGCAGGTCTGGGATTATCGCTGGCCAAAGCACTACAAAAACTGGCCGCCGAAGAGCATGTAAATCTAAGCCCGCATCCACTTTATGTTCAATTTTATTACCAGCATCCTGATTTAAAAAGCCGGCTTTGCAAACTTACCGAAAGTAAAATTCTGGATTAATAGTTGTTTTTCCTAAAGAAAGTTGGGAGTGATTTCACAATAATTTCAAGGTCTTTGAGCGGAGAAGCAATCATGGCATACTGGTTGTCGAGGTTGATTCTATTTTCCTCTGATCTGAAGCGATCCGGATCAATTTGCCACATTCCTGTAATACCGGCAGGAGCTAAAAAACGGTAAGACCATTGATCAGTGGTCAGTTTCTCGGCCTCATAAAGTGGTAATGGACGATTACCAACAATCGACATATCACCTTTAATAACATTAATAAATTGCGGAAGTTCATCCAGGTTAAAACGGCGGATAATTTTTCCGATAAATGTAACGCGCGGATCATCTTTCACTTTAAAAAATGCGGTATTTCTGTTTTTCCGCCTTTTGAGTTCGAGATACCAGTTTTCACAAATCTCAGTTCCATCAATATACAATAGTGGCGAGCAGCATTTACCAAGTCTTTCACATTCAGGACAGGTTTCTTCTTCGCCTGCCTGTTGATGTTTTTTATTGATCAAATAAAGGTTGAGCTCAGAGAGTTGCGTTCGTTCTTCTTCTGCATTCACACGCATCGAACGGAACTTATAAAACTTAAAAATGTCATACCCAGTGCCTACGCGCTCCGAAACATACAATATTGGCCCTTTTGATTCAAGTTTAATAAAAATCGCAATCAAAATGATGAACGGCGAAGCAATTAAAAGCGCCACCGAAGAAAATATAATATCAAACAGCCTCTTTCCGAAACCGATTCGATATTGCTTAAAAGATTCCCTATCGGGAAATATAATTTTACTCATTAGGGTCTCACTTATACCTGACAGATTCACACATTTGAATTCAAAGCCAGGATAAAAATGGTTGAATTGAACGCAAATATAAATGAATTTCTTTCAATCCAGCAAAGTCTTATAAAAACCCGGATGTTTCTGTATAACAATTTCCTTATCAGAGGTCGCGACGCTTAATAATCCAATAGGTTAAACCCAAAAATAAAACCGTATATACCAGGGTAATGACCAAATCCCACAGGTCAATATAGGTTTTAAAATTAAACCCAAAAAGCTGCATCAGGCTTGTGTTTGGCACATCGATCATACTTCCGATACGCTTAAACGGCAAATTTTGCGCAACTGCTTCCGGCACATAAAAACGAACAATTGGCTCGATGGCAATAAATGAAATTGAAAATGCGATAATACTCAAACCGCTCTTGCGCAGCACAGTTACAATGAGTAAAGCAAAACTTAAAAAAGCAATAACTTCCAAAAAATAGGCTGCTACAAAATAACTTTTACCTAAAATACTGCTCGCACTCAGATCAGTGGAATGAACCAATCCCTTTGCCAAACCCCAAAACACGAGCAGAAAAGCAGAAAAAATAGCAAGCGACAGCACCAGTAAAACCTGGGTGAAAAAATATTCCTTCCTGCTCAGGCCCATCATCATCTGCAACCTGTTTGTTCTATACGAATAATCTGCAGCCACAAACACCATTAATATCAATGCCGGAAACAATTTCAAAAAACCAGCCAAATAACTGAGATTATGCCAGATGTAAGGAAATTCATAAAGTGAAAAATCAGGGATCGGAATAGGAGAATTTTTGCCTGCATTGCTCGCAATTTTATTGATAAAAGCCTCCACACCAAATAACATACCGCTCATACTTACTGCATACAACACCAGCATGATCCAAAAAACACGGCTTTTGTAAAGCTTTCTAAATGCAATTTTTGATAACCTTTTCATGCTTGTTGCTTTAGAATTTCAAGAAAATGAGTCTCGAGCGATTTTTTACTTGCGCTCAGATGGTTGATACGGACTCCATGCTGAACCAAATAAACATTCAAGTCGGCAGGCGAATTGTTTTTGTCGAGTTTAACTTTCACCAAATCTCCATTTTGACTCAATAATGTTGTCCATTCGCAAGCCTCAATCACACTGATCAGTTGATTTGTATCCTCGGCTGAGATCTCTAATGAAACCCCGTCGCTCATGATAGCGCTTACGCTGCCCGAATACAAACAAACGCCCTTTTGTAAAACGGCGACATCCGTACAAATTTTTTGCACCTCATCCAGCAAATGACTTGCCATGATGATGGTTTTGCCTTGCCTTCCAATTTGAAGTATCAATTCACGAATTTCAGCAATTCCCTGTGGATCAAGACCATTGGTTGGCTCATCCAAGATCAGCACCTCCGGATTCCCAAGCATTGCGGCTGCGATGGCCAAACGCTGTTTCATGCCCAGCGAATAGGTTTTGAAAGCATCTTTCTGCCTTTCAAAAAGCCCGACCATTTTTAACAGTTCTGGCACTTCGTTGTATTTGGTTCGCTTTATATCTGCAATAATTTTCAGATTATCTGTAGCATTGAGATAAGGATAAAACAGCGGTGTTTCAAGTATTGATCCTATCCGCTTAAGCACATCGGGCGATAAAGGTTTGCCAAACCATTCAAAGGAGCCTCGATCAGGTCGAATCAATCCGAGAACCATTCCCAGCGTTGTTGTTTTTCCGGAGCCATTGGGACCTAAAATCCCGAAAATCTGACCCGAAGTGATCTCAAGTTGCAATGAATCAACAGCTTTGATTCTTCCAAATTGCTTAACCAGCCCCTGAATGCTCAGCACGGTTTCAGACGTCATACATTTGATTTTCTTAAGTGCAATAAATAAAGACGAATGTAGCTGATATTTATTACACCTTCACAAAATAAAACAGCTTTCATTCAATTTCATTGGTAAAGATGCTGTCAAAATTGCCATGCGACCAATTCAAAACCAAAAGCCGGTTTAAATAATTACCTTACCTTTGCACAGAAAAATTATTGATTTTCAAGTGGATTAAAATATTTTCGACTGAAAATCTATTTAAAAACTATACAAATACGCGTTTAATGAAAGTAGGAAATCAAAAAGTTGTTTCGCTCACCTACGAGCTGCGTCAGAATGATGCAGCAGGAGAAATCATTCAAAAAGTAGAAAAAGACAGACCTTTTGTATACCTTTTCGGGGTAGGTGGCTTGCTGCCTAAGTTTGAAGAAAGTCTCAGCGGTCTTGCTGTTGGCGATAAATTCAGCTTTAGCTTGTCGGCTGAAGAAGGTTATGGACAACCAAGTGAGGAAGCAGTGATCGACCTGGACAAAAAAATCTTTGAGATCGATGGTAAAATTGATGAAGATTTATTGAAAATTGGCAATCAGATAACGATGCAGGATCAGAATGGCAATCCACTTGATGGTATTGTTTTGGAAATTACTGATGATACTGTAAAAATGGACTTTAACCATCCGCTTGCCGGAATGGATCTTCATTTTTCAGGAGATATTCTTGAAGTTCGCGAAGCTACCGAAGAAGAACAAAATCATGGTCATGCTCATGGCCCGCATAATGAGCACCACCATTAAAATTTAATTTTAAAGCTAAAAGGCTTTTGACAGACGTGTTTTGGAATTAGCGCTTATATTTTTTTCGCTTATTCTGAAACACGTTTTTGTTTGCGCTCCAAATCAGCATTACCGCAGGTATTTTGTGAAAATTGAATGCCATTGTACGCCACTGACCTATCGTCATCGAAATTATTTTTTCATCCGGTGTGCTGATTCCCCCTGCCACACATAAAAAAGTATCGGGATGGCCATGTTTGATAATTCGCTCAATCATGGCATTATTCCGAAAAGGCGTTTCAATAAAAATCTGCGTTTCACCAGTCGAAAAGGCTTGCTGTTCCAACGATTTTATGCTTTGTACACACTCATTTTCCTGAATCGGCAAATATCCATGAAATCGAAACGCCTGTCCGTTAAAGCCTGATGCCATCAATGCCAAAATAATAGCATTTGGTCCGCCAAGCGGCACAACCTTAATACCCCATTCGTGTGCCTGAGCAACCACTACTCCACCGGGATCAGCTATACAAGGAGTACCTGCCTCCGATAAAAGTCCACCATCCTTTCCATCAAGCAAAGGCATCAGCATCAAACCAATATCGTGCGGATCAAAATGTTTATCATGAACCACAAATTCCAACTCATCAATCGCTTTTGAAACACCAGATTTGCTGATAAAACGCCTTGCAGTACGTATGTTTTCAACAATAAAATAATCGAGCTTTCGCACAATTTCAAAGGTTTGTAAAGGAATTGTCTGCTCTGCCGCCACATCACCAATTGGCGTTGGTATTAAGTATAAGGTTCCGGCTTTTTTCATAACCAAGGCAAGGCGTTTAAATCAACATTTCCGCCGGAAAAAATAATTCCTGCCTGTTTCCCATTCAAATCAATTTTTCCTGACAAAGCAACAGCCAATGGAACTGCAGCACTCGGCTCAATCACGATCTTCATCCGTTCCCAAACCAAATGCATGGCGCTGACAATTTCTTCTTCACCAACTGTCAAAATATCATTTACATGCTTCAAAATGATGGGATAAGTCAGACTTCCGAGTGAGGTTAACAGCCCATCAGCAATCGTATTTGGTTTGATACTCGGAACGAATTGTTTGGTAACAAAAGACATATGCGCATCATTAGCTTCTTCGGGCTCACAGCCAATCACTTTTGTTTCGGGGGACCAATAGTGTGCAGCTAAGGCAGTACCACTCAATAAACCGCCACCACCAACAGGGCAAAAAATATAATCAAGAGGCTC
>JAGYNM010000029.1 GCA_018399335.1 Bacteroidales bacterium
ATCTCATCGAAGGAACGGTATAAAGAATCATGTTTCCAGCTTGTCCGCCAGAGTTTAATGCAATATACTCATCTTTCAGGTTATCAGGAGTGTAAGTTTTTGTAGCAGCCAAAACATCGTCTGCATTTAAACCACGGCGCTTCACGATGTCATTTAGCGACTCGTCACCGTAAGGCGCTCCTGTGACGCCAGACTTTGCTTTGTCTTCTTGAGTGCCGCAAGCTGTAAAAAACGCCATTGCAGCAACGACCATAACTGTCATCAGAAGACCAGGAGTGGTGTATGGATTATATTTTTTCATAACACAAAATTTCTTGGTGATTATTTAAATTACATGCTGATTTGCTCAGACAACAACTTTTTAGCTCTTAGTCCAACATCAGCAGTTTTAACCTGATATTGCCAGTATTGCTCGGCCCACAAGAAAGCGTCTCTCCACTTGCCTTCAGATGCATATCTTTCGTAATTGGCTTTTGATACTTTGGCCAATTCAAGCTGGTCGAGCGCATCCACAACAAGCGCTTCCACATAAGGATATTTTTGATAATCATTTTCTTTCAGATAAGTGACCACACTATTGATAACATCCTGAGTTTCGTTGATTACGACAAGTTTATCCTCATAATTCTTCTTATATTCAAGCAATTGTTCCTGAGTTAGCTCAATTTCACCACTATCATCACCAGAAGCCACATAACCTTTGGGCCTTACCAAAAGAATGCCTTCCATCTCGAGGTGAAGCGCCGAACAGAACTCTGTACAGTAATAAGGAAATACACCTGCTCTGTCAGCAGTAAAGGTGAGTGAAGCTGTTTTTCCGGGTTCAAAGCTGCCATGCACGCCATAAGTTGAAACCGTGAAACCGTGTGTTTCGTCTTCTGCGCGTTCCAGATTTGTAAGGTGGAAAGTAACCACATCACCTTCTTCAATTTCAACAATTTCTGGTGTGATATGCGACCGAATAAGGGTCCCGAAAACGTGAACACGATTTCCTTCGCGTTCGATCTTTTCCTGACCGGCAACAGTTTTAAACCTCGAAATTTCTCCGGTACGTGTATTAGTACCCAAGGGATAACGAATGATGGGCTTAATGGTCGTGCGCAATACACTCACTGAGCCATACATATTGGCTTGTGGAATCGTCATGGTATAGATATCGCGCATCTTATCAGAAGAAATATCAATCAAATGATTGTAGCTCGGACGCGTAGGGCCTGTGTTAATCATATTCTCGTACAATCCTTCCTTATTTACAACAGTAAGGTAGTTGGAATGAGGCTCAAGCGAGTTGCCCTGTGGCGTCATCAAATGACCAGGTTTAAA
Organism: Bacteroidales bacterium; assembly: GCA_018399335.1. GTDB lineage: Bacteria > Bacteroidota > Bacteroidia > Bacteroidales > F082 > UBA5536. The sequence continues at coordinate 1,324 of JAGYNM010000029.1, forward strand.
GGATAAAGCTAAAGTTTCATCAACCTGACTGGTTACATAGTTCCAGCGAACGATTTTTTTGTCGTTATAAACGGAAGCATAAACCATTTCGGGGCGATAATCAAAGGCAAGATCTACAACTTTGTTGCCCAAATCTAACTGACCATGCAGCAATTCACTTGCATTCAGCTGTGGGATTCCCAATACCTCACCTGAAAAAGATTGCTGATTGAGTGCGGTTTTCACTTTTTCAAAATCGAAAACCAATGCTTTATTTGAGGCTGTGATAAAGTATTTTCCTGTTGGATCAACTTTCACGCTCATCGGAGCCTCATCAATTGGGATTAAAGCGAAAGCACCTGCCTGTTTTCCTGTTTCAAAAGGAATAACATTAAAGTCGTTGACATCAATTGTTTCCAGGCCATTAGCTTTAAGGTAATCATACACATAAACAAAGTTTTGATTCTGATAACTTGCCAAACCTACCAGTAAACCATGACTTTCGAGCCTGCCGGCATCAAAAAATCCCAGTGTCAAAGGAGGCAATTCGAGCGTGAATGAAGTTTCTTTGATCAAACGACCAATATGATGGCCTGATCCTGCTGCATCATCTGTGTCTTCAAATTTCCATGAAGTGATCCCAGATTTAAACTTGGTTTCAAATTCAGTGGCCACATCAGCTTCGCGATGATCCCAGGGAGTGGGATATTCGCTGGTTTGAAATACAAATTCGTTGTTTTGCGAAACCGAAACGCCAGGAAATGCATTAATAAAGAGTGGGTGCATCAAAACCTGTTTAGTTTCAAAGTCGTCGAGACCCAACACCGCAATACGTGAGTTGGCTCCGTCTGAATAAAACAGATACTTTCCATTATACTTCCCATCTGTTTCACTGAGTGCCGGAAACCGCATATCACCATACTTTAATAAGGTGTTGTCGAGCGATCCCTTTTGATAACAAGCGTACTTTCATCGTCGAATCCATAGCCTTGCCAAGGCTCTGGTGAAAACACACCTACATACTTGTAAATGCGCATCGAAGGCAAACCATAAACGATCATGGTTCCGGAATTACCCGATCCAACGAAAGCAAAGTACTCATCGCGCCCTCCGCGAGGCATAAATGTTTTGATCGCGGCCAAAACATCCTCGTCATTAAGCTTACGTTCCTTTTTAACGTCTGCCAGTGTTTGCTGTGCCATGGCATCAGACATCACCACAAACGTCAGTAACAGGCTAACAAGCGCTACTGTTAAAGCTTTAAAAAATGCTTCATGATTTTGGTTTTTGATTAAAAAGTGAATTTTTACTCATTTGGTTCGAAATTAATCCGCAAATCTTTCAATTTGTTTTGTTATTTCCTGAACAAAAGTAACCCGCACTTTAAAGGATTAAAAATTAAAGGTGTTTCAAATCAGGAATCTAAACACCTTTCCTGTTTTAGAACAGTATCTTTATCATGTTTTATATCAGAAAACAAGGATTTCATTACCAATTTCTACTTTTATAAACCTGATAATGTGTTATTTAAAATATTTATTTGATGGTATGTTGTTCAAAAACAAGAATAAATTACTATATTTGTTAGCTGATCGTTCGCAAAAGGAATAAGCTAAAAGGCGATCATCATTTAGCACAAAAACATGAACTTTTAAGTTCAATAATTCAAAAAGCGGGCCTGATATGGAAGTACTTAATCATTCGCTTTGGCTTATGTTCAGCTATCAATCCGTTGGCTTTTCTTTACATGCTATACCTTCATTTTCAAAAGAAAAGCGTTACGCGACTGCTTTTGGGTTTTTTATGCTAAATCTGGGTCTTACGGGATTTCTGCTCATATACATTTGTACACGCATAATGCCACCCTTTTTATCCTTTTCCCGCTGGTTTTTTCTATCACTCACGCTTACTCCTTTGTTTTATCTTCATCACAAATCCCTACTGGTTAAAGATTTTCAGCTGAAAAGCATCGACCTGAAGCATTTTGTTCCAGCCTTTGTGATGCTTTATCTTAATTACTCCTTTTTGGGTTTTGATAATAACAAATCACGTGGAGTATCTGGATTCGGTTTATGGCTTGTTTTTACCTCAAAATATTCCGCAGACAAACCTTGCTAATTGAGTTCCTTGTTAAATCACTTTAAGTTTGCAACTACTTATCTACCTGATTTACACATTGAAACAATACAAGATTTTTCTACAACCAATTACCTGAAAACAATTCAAAAGACATTAAAATTTACCTCAGTGGCATTCAAATTTTTGCAGTAAGTTTTTTGATTTTAATGGGCCTGTTAATTAGCCACACCTTCATTCATGAATCAGGCGAGCAACTCAGCAGTACCTTATTTATAACAGCTTTACTAATTCTGAATATCGGACTAGCCTATTTTGGCGTGCGTTTTGAAGATAATCACCTGTACAATTGCCAGCTTGAGACTGTTACTCCCCTATTATTAAAACAAATTTCCTGAAATCTGAGGATAACGATCTATTAAATATTAAATCATCAAATTACCACCATCAAGAAGAAGAAAAATATTGTTCCTCCAGCTTGTGCGAGAATCTGAAGGAGGAATTGCTGGCCTCGCTTTTATTGTTGATGAAGCAAAAGGAACCTTTTACGAATTCCAAAATAAAAATTGATGATATAGCCGAAATGCTGAACACCAATACCAAATACCTTTCGCAAGTAATAAATGAGCGATTTGGTAAAAATTTTCATACTTTTCTGAATGATTATCGCTGCGCCAAGGTGATTAAGCTCTTTCATGATCCCGAATACGATGATTACAGCATCGAAGGAATTTCTTCAACGTGCGGATTCAACAGCAGATCGTCATTTGTTGCTTCCTTTAAAAATATTCAGGGAAACTGCCTTCGAATACAGAAACAACTTGTTTTCTCAAAGGGTAAACCAATAAAAGGCTTTTTTACCAACTTCTCCAGCACCGCCACCTCCAAAACTTCCGCCACCAAAGCCGCCAAAGCCACCGCCAGAACCGCCTCTGCCACCAGAGAAGCTTTGCCAGCTGCCACCATGCGAGCGCCCTGCCTGACTGGCAAGGAATAATGCAGTCCAGAAAGGCAAGTTACTTTTGCCTCCAATATGATTGGCTTGAACCTCTGGCTTTCATCATGAAAATATGATGATAAATACCAGGATCGGGACAAACCATGCTGCTGGAGGGCTCCTGATTGTAATCATCAGCAGCGAAAGCCCCTGATGCCAAACCCATCATCACATCTGTTGCCCGCCAAATGCCATCAAAATAGCGGTCATTTTTAAATCAGGAATCATTTCCTGATCTACTATCCTCTTGGAAAGCGCATCAGGAATGAGTGCTTCCAAGCCATAGCCTGTTGCAATAAATGCCTGTCCGCGACTGCTTTTTGTTTTTGGCTTGATTAAAATTACAGCGCCATTATTGTACTGTTGCTGCCCAACGCCCCACTCTTCTCCCAATCTAAAAGCAAAATCAGCAGGATCATAACCACACTAAATCATTTACCAACACAACAAGAATTTGCGTTGAAGTGGTATCATTGTAGTTGACCAGTTTTTGTTCAAGCATTTGCAACTCCTGAGCTGACAAAGTGCCAGTGAAATCATTGACTAATCTGGGGAGGACTGGGCTTGGCAGGAATTTGCCCAAAACCCTTCAGACTTAAAAGACTAAAAACTACAAACAGAAAAAAACCCAGTAAAAATTTACTTTTTTCATCTAACCAAAAGATAATTCATCGCTTAACCTGTTGATATCGTCACTGTGATAAGGAAAATGCTTTTTAAGTTTCTGACCTGCGCGTTCAATACCATGTTCAAGCCCGGTGGTAAAATCTCCAAGCTTGAAATGCTCGGCCATCAACTGCTTAATTTCTTCCCAAAAATATTCCTCAACCACTTCATTTATTCCAATATCGCCTAAAATTGCAAACCTACGGTCTTTAACGGCCAGATAGAAAAGAACACCATTACGCTGTTCGGTTTGATTGATTTTAAGGTAATCGAACAAAAATGCAGCACGATCAAGCACTTCACCTTTGCAGTGATTCTCGATATGCACCCTAATCTCACCCGAAGTGTCCAATTCCGCCTTCAAAATAGCAGCACGAATACGATCTTTATCTTCCTGCATGAAAAAATTTTGTGCATTTGGCATGACAATTAGTTTTTATTAGAACGACACTTCCGGCACTACGTCAGCGCCTGCTGCAGCTTCAAAATAAGGTTTTACTTCGAAGCCAAACATCCCGGCAAGCATCGTTTGAGGAAAAGATTTTATGTAAGTATTATAGGTACGCGTTGTCTCGTTAAACTTCATCCGTTCAACTGTGATGCGGTTTTCTGTTCCTTCGAGCTGTGCCTGCAATTCGAGGAAATTCTGGTTTGATTTCAGATCGGGATAACGCTCAACCACCACCATCAAACGTGATAATGCCCCTGACAATCCCTCCTGTGCCTTTTGAAATGCTTGCAAATTAGCTTCTGTAAGGTTTTCTGCATTAACATTAACGGAAGTCGCTTTTGCACGAGCCTCAACAACGCCTGTTAGAACTTCCTGCTCCTGTGTGGCAAATCCTTTAACAGTATTGACCAAATTAGGGATGAGATCGGCACGTCGCTGATAAACATTTTCTACCTGAGCCCATTGAGCATCAACTTGTTCGCTATTCATAACCATTGTGTTATAGGTTCCTTTAAAAAAGCTGTAAAACACAAAGATTACAACAAGGACAATAGCAATAATAATAAGTGTCTTTTTCATAGGTTGTTATTGTTTTGGAATTCACAAAGGTCGTAAAAATGTTGAGAGAAAAAATATTTCCCGATGAAATTAATCTTTAAAGATGTTAAGGTTTTCATAATAAAGCAATCAAACAAGGCTTTCAATCACATTATTAAACAACAAGATGCCGGAGTATTTTTGTAATTTTGCAAGCAGAAACAATCTAAATAACAAAAACTCATTGCAAATGAAATATGATGTGATCGTTATAGGCAGCGGCCCGGGAGGTTATGTAGCTGCTATCAGGGCTTCTCAGTTAGGAAAAAAAGTAGCCGTTGTCGAAAAGGCTGAAATCGGCGGAATCTGCCTTAACTGGGGCTGTATCCCAACAAAAGCACTCCTCAAAAGCGCACAGGTTTTCAATTATATGAAACATGCTGCCGACTATGGCATTACGCTTGAAAGTGATCCAAAACCAGATTTTGAAAGCATTGTAAAGCGAAGCCGCGGTGTGGCAGAAGGCATGAGTAAAGGCGTACAATACTTATTCAAAAAAAATAAAATAGACCTGCTCAACGGCTTTGGCAAATTGCTTAAAGGTAAAAAAGTAAGCGTTACTGACGGCGATGGCAAAGCTACAGAATACGAAGCCGATCATATCATTCTGGCTACTGGCGCACGATCACGTGAATTGCCGAATTTGCCGATTGATGGAGAAAAAATTATTGGATACCGTAAAGCAATGGTTTTGCCAAAAATGCCAAAATCTATGGTAGTTGTTGGCTCAGGTGCGATTGGCTCTGAATTTGCTTTTTTCTACAATAGCATGGGTGTTGATGTAACACTTGTTGAATATATGCCAAATATCCTGCCGATTGAAGATGAAGAAGTTTCGAAGCAACTGGAGCGCTCTTTCAAAAAAGCCAAAATGAAAGTGATGACCAATTCTTCTGTCGAAAAGGTTGATACTTCAGGCAAAATTTGCAAAGTAACTATCAAAACCAAAAAAGGCGAAGAAGTAATTGAAGCAGAAATTGTACTCTCAGCTGTTGGAATCGCTACAAATCTTGAAGGTTTGGGTCTCGAAGAAACAGGAGTGAAAACTGAAAAAGGAAAAGTTCTGGTGGATGAGTACTATCGCACAAATATTGAAGGTGTTTATGCCATTGGAGATATTGTTCACGGCCCGGCTTTGGCACATACAGCCTCTCACGAAGGCATCACCTATGTGAGTTTTTGGTTGCAGGTCTCAATCCTGAACCTGTTGATTATGGCAATATCCCATCCTGCACCTACACCAATCCGGAAGTTGCTTCCCGTTGGCATGACCGAAAACAAGCTAAAGAAGGCCTTTGAAATCAAAGGGTAAATTCCCGCTCGGCCTCCGAAAAGCAAGTGCTGCAGGAAACAAAGATGGTTTTGCAGTAATTCTCGATGCCAAATATGGCGAATGGCTTGGCTGTCACATGATCGGCGATAACGTAACAGAAAATGATTGCAGAAGCCGTTGCAGCCCGCAAATTGGAAACCACTGGCCACGAAATCATTAAAACTATCCATCCGCATCCACCATGTCTGAAGCCATTATAGCTGCTGATGCTTATGGAGAAGTGATTCATTTGTAATAGGTTAATGAGTTCAAGGGTTTACGTTTACGAGTTCACGGGTTCATGAGTTTACTGTGTTCATGAGTTTGTAAATCTGGATATTATACGTTTATTTTTGAATTTTTATATTTAAGATTACAATGTATAAATCAGGTTTTGAGACAAATTTTTCAAGGGAATTTTAATCTTCGCTAGATAATAACTGAACATTCATAAAGACAAATAATATTTAAGGCCTTAACAATATGGCTACGCATAAAGAGCTTGAAATTTGGCAGTTGTCTATAGATTTTGTGGTTGATATATACAACATCACAAAAGCTTTCAGATGAAGAAAATATACTTATAAGTCAGATGCGTCGTGCAGCTGTTTCTATTCCATCGAATATTGCAGAAGGATCTGCAAGAAACAGTAATCAACAATTCCTTCAGTTTCCTCAATATCGCTTTAGGGTCACTTTCAGAACTGAAACTCAACTTATATTGCCGAAAGATTGAATTATCTGCAATCAACGCAACTAAATGAATCCTTATCAAGTTATAAGGCTGTAAAACTTTTAAAATTGATAAAATACTTAAAAACACTCAATTAAAACCGCTAACCCGTAAACCCGTAAACTCTTAAACCCGTAAACCCTCAAAAAATGGAAATAATAACTACCAAAATCCCTGATCTGCTCATCGTAAAACCCATTGTTTTCGAGGATCAGCGAGGCTATTTTTTTGAATCATACAACAAGGAAAAATTCATTCAACAAGGCATCGATCAAAACTTTGTTCAGGATAATGAGTCAAAATCCATGAAAGGTGTTTTGCGTGGTTTGCATTTTCAGGCACCCCCTTTTGCACAAGGGAAACTTGTGAGGGTGATGAAAGGTGCTGTGCTTGATGTGGCTGTTGACATCCGTAAAAACTCACCTACTTATGGGCAGTGGGCATCGATTGAGCTTACTGAATCAAACAAATGGATGTATTGGGTTCCACCAGGTTTTGCGCATGGTTTTGTTACCCTTGAAGACAATACCGTTTTCTTTTACAAGTGCACTAACGTTTACAACAAGGCGTCGGAAGGCAGTATCCGCTGGAACGATCCTGATTTGAATATCGACTGGGGAATCAGTAATCCGGTTTTATCTGAAAAAGATCAGCAATCGCCACTTTTTAAAGATTTTGTCAGTCCTTTTTAGAAACCGTTTGTCGAACCGTTGAACAGAAACAGCTGCAAGGCGTTTATCATTGTACAAAACCCAGCAACATGTTGCGTAATTTATTTCTGGCAATTTTATTTGTCCTTTTAGCCGGCACATCCGGTTGGCTTTTCTTTTATCTGGCTGCGCCTCCAACAAGCCAAACTGGCCACAGCGTGCTCGAAAGTGATCAAAATTACCGTATCGTTAGCTTCGATCTCCCCGAAGAAGTTTATTTTGCAGGCGAACGCATTCCTGTTGAGCTTTTTATGACACGCGAAAGTCTCGAAAGAGAGCTTATCGTAAATACTTATTGGCATAGCTCAACTTTATTGCTGCTCAAGCGCGCCAACCGCTGGTTTCCGGTTATTGAACCTATACTGGCTCAATATGGCATTCCGGATGACTTTAAGTACTTAAGCATGATTGAAAGCGGCCTTACCAATGCGCAATCTCCGGCCGGAGCTGTAGGTTTTTGGCAGTTTTTAAAAGGCACAGCAAAAGATTACGACCTCGAAATAAGCAACGATGTTGATATGCGCTATCACGTTGAGCTGGCAACTGCCGCTGCCTGCCGATACCTGCTCAAGTCGTACGAAAACTATGGCAGCTGGTCGCTGGTAGCAGCTTCCTTTAATGCCGGAAAACGTAGAATCGACAATTTTCTGAAAGATCAAAAAGCGGGTTCATATTTTGATCTGCTTATGGCAGAAGAAACAGAACGCTACCTCTTCAGAATGATTGCCCTCAAGATGATTGTGGAAAATCCTGAACAATATGGTTTTTTCCCGGAGACAGAAAAACTTTATCCGCCGCTTAACTTTGAGCTTGTTACAATTGACAAATCCATCAACAGCTGGGCTGATTATGCACGCGAACATCAAATCAGTTATAAACTGCTTAAATTTTTCAATCCCTGGCTCAGAAGTGATCAACTTCGTGTGAGAAAAGGACAGATTTACACCATAAAAATGCCGCTCCACCCATTCAATATCACGCATTTCGAACTTGAACAACGCTACCTTAAACAATAATTACTTACTTTGCATCGCTTTTTTTGAAACAAACACATGAAGGATAGCTTTTCGGAAGACAAATACCTCGAGATATACGGCGCCAGGGTTCACAACTTGAAAAATATTGACCTTAAAATACCACGTAATCAACTGGTTGTTATCACGGGTTTAAGTGGCAGCGGCAAGTCATCACTGGCTTTCGACACCATTTATGCTGAAGGTCAGCGGCGTTATATGGAAAGCTTTTCGGCTTATGCTCGCCAGTTTATTGGCAGCATGGAACGCCCTGATGTGGACAAAATCAAAGGCCTTAGTCCGGTGATTTCGATCGAACAGAAATCTGTAAACCGAAATCCGCGTTCTACTGTTGGCACAATCACCGAAATATATGACTTTTTCAGGTTGTTGTACGCACGTGCTTCAGACGCCTATTCCTATAAGACAGGCGAAAAAATGGTGCGCTATTCTGAAGAGCAAATAAGCAAACTGATTTTAGAGCAATATTTCGGAAAAAAAATCAACGTTTTAGCTCCTGTTGTAAGAGCGCGCAAAGGCCATTATCGTGAACTTTTTGAGCAAATCAGGCAATCGGGCTATCTGCGTGTTCGGGTAGATGGTGAGCTGAGGGAAATCAGTTTTGGTATGCAGCTCGATCGTTATAAAACCCATGATATCGAAATTGTTATCGACAGAATCGAAGTAAACGACAAAAGCACTACACGACTTGCGCAAACGATTCAAACTGCCCTCAAACAGGGCAAAGGTCTGCTTCAGGTTTTAGATCAGGACACCAATGAATTGCGCTATTTCAGCCGGTTGCTGATGTGTCCGACAACCGGACTCTCGTACGACGAACCTGAGCCCAACACTTTTTCTTTTAACTCGCCCTATGGTGCTTGTCCTAAATGTAACGGGCTCGGAGAGATTGCAGAAGTAGATCTAAAAAAAATCATCCCCGACAATTCAAAAAACATTCGCAAGGGAGGACTTGCACCTATTGGCGAATATAAAAACAACTGGATTTTCAACCAACTCGAGGCCATTGGGATAAAATATGGTTTCACCCTAAATACGCCACTTGCTGAAATTCCTGACGAGGCCATTGATGTGATTCTTTATGGCGCAAACCAAAGTTTTGACGTTAAAAAAGAATATTTGGGTGTAATGACCACTTATACCCTTAATTTTGAAGGCATTATCAATTTCATCGAAGCCCAGAATAATGAAAACGCCTCGCCAGCCATACGAAGATGGGCAGGCAGTTTTATGAATCATGTGGCCTGCCCGCAATGTGAAGGCACACGCCTGAAAAAAGAAGCACGCCACTTTAAAATTGACGAAAAAAACATTGCAGAAGTAGCTGCTTTGGATATCCGCGAGCTGGCCAATTGGGTTGAAACCCTGCCAAAAAAATTAAGCGAAAAACAAATGCTGATTGGCAAAGAGGTGCTCCGCGAAATAGAAAAACGTATCACTTTTCTGCTGGATGTCGGCATTGAATACCTCAATTTGAATCGCCCGGCCAATACACTTTCTGGAGGGGAATCGCAACGTATCAGGCTGGCAACACAAATTGGTTCGCAACTTACCGGAGTGCTCTACATTCTCGACGAGCCCAGCATTGGACTGCATCAGCGCGACAATCACCGCTTGATTCAATCGCTCAAGCAGCTTCGTGATATCGGTAATTCGGTGATCGTTGTTGAACACGACAAAGATACCATCCTGGCTGCTGATCATGTAGTGGACATCGGTCCGGGAGCTTCTGGCTGATAAGTGAGTTGTGGTACAGGGAAAGCCAGGAGAGCTGGATGGACTGGGGTAGCATCACCTGCCAGTATTTGAGCGAAAAAACAAATCGAAGTTCCTAAAAAGAGAAGGGAAGGACATAAAACAAATTTCTTCAAGGCGCAACGGGTCACAACCTTAAAATATTGATTTAAAACTCCCGCTCGGAAAAATGATTTGCGTAACAGGAGTTTCCGGCAGCGGAAAATCGAGTCTGATCAACGAAACGCTTTATCCCATCCTGAGCAAGCATTTTTACAGATCAGTAAAAACTCCTTTGCCCTACAAATCTATCTCAGGACTGGAACAGTCCAGAATTTGTAGTAATCGGAAATAGACCAATCGCCAATAGGTCGCACACCCCGGCAGCAATCCAGCTACTTATACCAAGGTTTTTGACGACATCAGAAAGCTTATGGAAAGAATTGCCCGAATCAAAAAATCAGGGATACAAAACCCGGGCGTTTTTCATTTAACGTAAAAGGTGGCCGCTGTGAAGATTGCAAAGGCGCTGGTATTAGGATTATTGAAAATGAATTTTCTGCCCGATGTTTCAGTGCCATGCGAAACCTGTCAGGAAAGCGCTACAACCGCGAAACCCTTGAAGTTCGTTACCGTGGAAAATCGATCAATTAAACAGATGCACAATTGATCAGGCTGTCGAGTTTTTTGAAAACCTGCCTTCCTGGTGCATAAAATTAAAACGCTTAAAGATGTCGGCTTGGGCCATCTTAGTCTGGGACAAGCCTCTACAACTATTTCCGGAGGCGAAGCCCAACGTAAAATCCAGCTTCTGAACTTTCCAAAAAGATACCGGAAAAAACACTGTATATCCTCGACGAGCCCACTACCGGACTCTCATTTGAAGACGTTAAAGTGCTCCTTGATGTTTTAAACAAACTGGTTGACAAGGTAATACCGTATTAATTATTGAGCACAATATGGAAGTTATCAAAGTGGCTGATCACGTCATTGATTAGCCCCGAAGGAGGAGCACCTGGTGGAAGAATTCTTCTGCGAAGGCACGCCCGAAGAAGTTGTCCTCAACAATGAAAGTCATACTGCACGATATCTTAGGATGGAACTCTGAGTGCAGATTCAACACAAAATCAAAATATTAACTTTATTTTTTCGCTTACCAAATTGTTTTCCTAATTTCGTAAACCCTAAAAATAATTAGGTTGACCTTAACAAAACAAGATCGATGTTAATCCAGCCATCACATAAAAACATTTCCTTGAGGCAAAACCGATTTTACTTTTTTACTTTTTCGTTCATTATCGGTGATAGCCCAGGAGGAGATTGATTTGAGCATATCTCAAAAAGTGAAGGCTTAAGTCAGGAACGATAAATGCTATCTTCGAAGACAATAACGGCTTGATGTGGTTTGGCACAAATGACGGACTAAACCTTATGATGGGACTGAAATTAAAGTTTTCAGACGAAATTCCTAGCAAACCCCTACAGCATTCCAAACAACCATATCCTGGCAATCAATCAGGACAAAGTGGCTTCCAGCTGTGGATAGGCACATTTGGAAACGACCTCTCCTACCTCGATCTGGTAACAGAAAAACTTTACAGTTGGCAAGATTATGTTCAGAACAACGCTGAGATTGACATTGGCGAAAAAATCTTCTGTATTGATATAAATCACGAAAACCAACAAATTGTATGCTGGAAGCGACAGAGAGGAATCTTAATTATCGACCTCGACGAGAGGGAAATGCGCTTTTAGATATGCAATATTTTATGGTTGACTCCATTCGTGTGGGCAATATCTACAGCCTGCTCGCTGAAGCTCATGAAAACATATGGATTGGAACTGATTTTGGCGGGCTGGATACATTATGATAGCAAATCCGAAAATTCACACCAATTGGCTACGATCATGAAAGGTTAAATATAACAGCATCAATAAATAAAGAAGGAACAATCTTGACATTCTAAGGATAAAACCTCTACTATTTGGGTTGCAACTTTTGGAGATTTTGTCCTTAAACTGGATCGCAAAAAAAATCTCTTGTCAAAAGTTGAGTTTGAACAGCAAGGTCCCATTTTTCACGAATTAGCCTACACACGTCAGATCACACTGGTTGGCGATACAGCTATTTGGGCAACAACAGACTATGGATTTCAGGTTTTGGATCTTAACAACAACAGAATTCACAACACTCGATACAATGCTGACAACCCATTTGGGGTGAGTTCTTCAGGCTTAAAAACAATTTCAGCAGATTCGAAAGGTGGCGTTTGGATTGGTGGTAATGGATATGGCCTTAACTATTACTTCCCTGTAAGTAAGGGGTTTAAACACCTAACCTATCAGCCAGGACAAAATAAAGGCCTTGATTTCAGGAGCATTCGCACGATCTATGTTGATAAAAATCAAAATTTATTCGTTGGCGGATATGGCGGCATGAATGCTTTTGACAAAGCAGGAAATTTAATCTGGAGAAATCCCGATCTCGATGTGGCCTATGTTTCGTATCCCGATATGCAAAACGAAAATTATTTATGGGTAGGACGCGAAAGTGGTGGCCTGATCTTAGTGGATAAAAAACAAGGCAAATTCATACATAGCTTTGATAATAACCTACTTCAGATCAAGGATAAATTATCAGGCAATTTTATAATGAGCCTGCTGCCCAAAAGCAAAAATGAACTGTGGGTTGGAACCGAAACAGGTTTAAATCTTTTTAATACGGAAACCTTCAAATCTCAATTTTTTCAGCATGATCCCGCCAATAAAATGTCGATACCAGCAGGCAGAATTAGAGATATTTTCAAAGATTCGAAAGGACGCACCTGGCTCGGAAGCTTTGGCGGAGGGGTGGCGTATATGAAAAACGACGATATGCTCTTCCGAACATTTAAAAATGATCCAAGAGACCCCAAAAGCATTAGCTCAAACAATGTATATTGTGTGCACGAAAGTATGTCGGGAGATATTTATATCGGAACTGAAAGCGGCCTGAATCGTTTTGACGAAATCACACAAACCTTCGCTCATTTCAACACTTCAAATGGATTGGTAAATGATGTGGTTTACCGAATCGAAAATGATTTGCTTGGCCGTTTATGGATCAGCACAAATGAAGGCTTGAGCTGTTTTGATCCATTAAAGAAAACCTTCAGAAATTATGATCGCGAAGACGGACTTCAGGCCAATGAATTTAACAGCAACGCATCATTTGTGGATGAATACGGTACGATGTATTTTGGTGGAATAAACGGTGTTACATTTTTTGATCCTTTATCTTTGAAGGACAACACTAAAGCCCCAAAAGTTATCTTTACCGATTTGACTATAAAAAACAAAAAAGCCATCATTGACCCACCAATCACTAAAGCAGAAAAAGTAATTTTAGATTATGATAATCAAGCTTTTAAGTTAGAGTTTGCAGCACTAAATTTTTACAAACCCCGCAAAAATCAATTCGCTTATCGTATAAAGGAAATCAATGAGGAATGGCAACTGCTGGGCAACAAAAATAGTATCGAAATCATTCATTTAGGCTTTGGAACTTTTACGTTTGAAGTGAAAGCCTCAAATAATGACAATTACTGGAGCACCGATCCGGCACAGCTGATTATTTCAATTCCACCTCCTTTTTGGGCGGCGAAATGGTTTATTTTCACTACAATCGCTGTGTTTTTATTATTGCTTTTTATACTTTATCGACTGAGAGTCAGAAATCTGGAAAAGAACAAACTGGCACTTGAAAAAGAGATAAACCTCCGAACCCACGAACTTCAGGTCGCAAATTTCAGTCTTAAATCAGAAATCGAAATCAGGCAACAAACAGAAGAAGAATTACAAATTGCCAACCGCACAAAAGACAGGTTTTTCTCCATCATCGCTCACGACCTTAAAAACCCTATTGGCGTTTTATTAGGCCTTACCGAATTACTGAAAACCGAATTCGACGATCTTAGTCAGGAGGAAAAGAAAGAAATGGTTGATGCTATGTTCAAAAGCGCAACAGACAATTATAAGCTTCTCGAAAATTTGCTAAGTTGGGCCAGAAGTCAACAAAAGCGCCTTAACCTTAGCATAAAAGCGTTTGATCTCTTCGAACTGGTTCAGGAAAATATTGGCTTTTTAGGTGAACAAGCCAAAACAAAAAAAATCCAGATACAAGTTGAACTTTCAGCAAAAACATATGTACTTGCAGATTACGAAACAATTTCAACTGTTGTGAGAAACCTGATATCAAACGCCATAAAATTTACCCCAATAGGCGGAACCATTCAGATAAACACCGTAAAAAATCAGGATACGATTACTTTAGCAATCACTGATAATGGCATTGGCATTGAGCAAGAAAATATTGAAAAACTTTTCAGAATTGACGAACAAGTCAAGCGCTCTGGCACAATGAACGAAAAAGGCACCGGACTTGGCCTGGTTTTATGCAAAGAGTTTGTTGAGGCCAATTATGGAAGCATATCCGTAAAAAGCGAAGCCGGAAAAGGAAGCACATTCTCCATCACGCTTCCCTCTGGCAATGCCTGATCAACGCAACTTCACAGCTGTCCCAATCGCTGGTCGGTAAGATTCATCCCAATCATTCATTTTATAGATACGTTTGAGTTTTACACCATACAACTGCGATACGTCCCACAAAGTTTCTCCGCTCTGAAGCGCGTGATAATGATGCGTTTTCGATTTGCGCTTTTTCTTCTGCACATATACAAGCTGACCTTCTTTAATGCTGGCATTCTTGGGAAGATCATTGTACTTATAAAACTGCCAGCTGTACATATGTAATTCCTTCGCCAATGAATTTATGTCATCACCAGATTTGGCAAAAATCAACTTCACACCATTATTTTCGTGGATAAAACGTCCTTGCTCAGACTTATCAACAACCTTAAAATCACTATGTTTTGGGGGAGTTTCTGTTACTTTTACCTTGGTTTCTATCGGTTTCTTTTCACGGGATGATTTGCCCGACAAAGCCTCTTTGTCATAAGCCGCCAAATCGTAGCGCTCAATGATGCGGATCAGCAATTCGGGATAGCGTGGATTGGTAGCATAACCTGCCTTGCTTAAACCCTTAGCCCAGCCTTTGTAATCCGTGATTTTAAGTTTGAATAAATCCGAATACCGACCTCTTTGGGTTAAAAAAAGTGAGTGATCATGATAAGACTCTTCAGCTTTTTTATAAGAACGGAAACATTCATTTTTTTCGTCATCGTCCATATAAAAAGTACGGCCTGTCCAACCTTTATGGCATTTGATTCCAAAATGGTTGTTCGCTTTGCGAGCCAGATTACTATTGCCACTCCCCGACTCAAGGATTCCCTGAGCCAGCGTGATTGAAGCAGGAATTTTGTACTCCTTCATTTTATCAATCGCAATGGATTTGTAGGTTTGGATGTATTCTTCGGTGGTGTATTTTCGCTGTGCATTAACGGCTTCGGTGGCCGATAACAGCATCACAAAAAAGATTAACCCAAAAAATACTGTAAAATGCCTCAATGCGTTCGTTTTGTGCAAAAGTAATCTACCATAAACTTCGATCAACGGCTACAAAACGTAGTTTTTCACAAAAGATTGTTACTAACACCGGTCTAAAACTTACATTTGCAGCTTACCGAAATCAAAAATATGGCAACTGCTGAATCTCTTTTTGAATACTTCCCGAAGCTCTCATCGCGACAACGTGAGCAGTTTGAGGCACTTCTGCCGCTTTATCTGGAATGGAATGCTCAAATCAATGTGATTTCGCGCAAGGATATGGATCAATTTTATGAGCGACATGTGCTGCATAGCATGACGATTGCACACTTTATCTCTTTTAAGCCCGGAACACAAATTCTGGATGTTGGAACAGGTGGCGGCTTCCCGGGAATTCCGCTTGCTATTCGTTTTCCACAGGTTCAGTTTTTGCTGATCGACAGTATTGGCAAGAAAACAAAAGTGGTGGAAGCCATCGCTCAAAGCCTCGACCTGAAAAATGTCGAAGTTCAGCAAATCAGGGCAGAACAGGTGAGTCAGAGCTTTGATTTTATTGTTAGTCGTGCTGTTACCCGTCTGGAAACTTTTGTGCAGTGGACACGCAATAAAATCCATAAAAAGCAAATCAACAGCCTGCGCAATGGCATACTCTATCTGAAAGGCGGCGATCTGGAAGAAGAACTCGAAGCAATCAGTAAATACTATAAATACCGTGTTTTTCCTTTAGCCCCTGATTTTAAAGGAGAGTTTTTTGAAACAAAAAAACTGCTACACCTTGTTCCTAACAGGTGATTTGGTCTGTAATGTTTTTTAATTAATTTAGCCAATCTTAAAAAATTCAAACACTATGACAGCAGCTTTAACGCAATCTCTGAGAGAAAACAAAGCCGCCCGGTGGGGTGCGCTGGCCGTGGTATCCTTTACCATGCTTACTGGCTATTACATAAACTATGTAATTTCGCCACTCAAGCCTTTACTTGAACAGCATCTGGAATGGACCAGTCGCGATTTCGGCATCTGGAATTCAGCCTATGGCTGGTTTAACGTATTTTTCCTGATGCTTATCCTGGGCGGACTGATTCTGGACAAAATGGGCGTTCGTTTCACAGGACTTGGAGCCAGCATCACAATGCTTATTGGAACAGCATTGCAGTATGCAGCCATTGAAAATCTGATTCCATCCGATGCTTTCATTTTTGGACTAAAAGCTCAGATCGCCATTGGCGCTTTAGGTTTTGGCGTGTTTGGTGTGGGCGTTGAAGTTGCGGGAATAACGGTTTCCAAAGTAATTGTAAAGTGGTTTAAAGGCAAGGAGCTGGCATTAGCCATGGGACTTGAGATGGCTACTGCGCGTATGGGAACCGCATTGGCGCTCATGCTGCCGATCCCAATGGCTACAGTTTGGTTTGGCACACAGGAAAATCCGGCTATTTCGGCGCCTGTAATGCTTGGCCTGGCACTGTTGGTAGCTGGTATAATAGCTTTTATTTGGTACACCTTTATGGATCGTAAACTTGAAGTTTCGGAAGGTATTACTGACGAAACCGATCCCGAAGAGGAATTCAAGATCAGAGATATATTGTATATTATGCAGAATAAAGGATTCTGGTTGATAGCCATCCTTTGTGTATTATTTTACTCTGGCGTTTTCCCCTTCCTGTATTATGCTACCGACCTGATGATCAATAAATATAATGTAGATCCGCAGTTTGCCGGAGCTATTCCAAGTCTGCTTCCATTTGGAACAATCCTGTTAACACCATTATTTGGCAATCTTTACGACCGAAAAGGCCGTGGCGCTACCATCATGTTGTTGGGATCAATCTTCCTGCTGGTTGTTCACACATTCTTTGCCATCCCGGCTTTCGATCATTATTTTGTAGCCATCGCACTGATTCTTTTCTTGGGAGTAACTTTCTCTTTAGTTCCTTCTGCCATGTGGCCTTCAGTACCAAAAATCATCCCCGAAAAACGCCTTGGAACTGCTTATGCCCTTATATTCTGGGTACAAAACTGGGGATTGATGGGGATGCCATTGCTGATCGGATGGATTTTGGATAAATACAGCATCGTTGGCACCAATGCCGCTGGAAAACCAATCTACGACTATACCATTCCAATGATTGTTTTTGCCGCAACAGGCTTTCTTGCCATTATCGTTGCATTGATGCTTAAAGCCGAAGACAAGAAGAAAGGCTACGGACTTGAGCTTCCGAATATTGCTAAAAAAGCAGAAGCTATTATCGAACAGGAAAAAAGTATTTAATGCTGTTTTTTAAGGTTGAACCGCCCCATCTTGGGGCGGTTTTTTTGTATCATAAATAGTGATTTTGTTATCAACATAAACTGTATCAAGGTTTAAGCCTTTAACCGGACTAAGCGTTATTAAATACTCAGCACCCTCTTCAATAAGTTGATTGATCTTCATATTTATATCGTCCGATTGATTACTAACAGTCCAACCTTTTCGCTTAATGAAATAAAGACTGCCATTACGGGTAATATCAGGATACACAATAAGCTTTGCATGCTCTGAAATCCCCAAACTATCCACTACCGTATCATATCCCTTTAAAATAAAACCTACTTCCGAAAATTTGTCCTCGGAATTAGCATATCTGCTTTTTACACGCTCAGTGGTATCGAACAAGGCCAATAAGCAAAAGACTGACAAGAAAACTTTAAAATATAGTGAATTAAAAAATCTCTTGAACCTTCGAAAAAGACTTTTAAATAACAGCACAAACGTAAAAATGATAGGTGTAAATATTGCAAGAAAATAATAGTCGTGATCACGAAACTGAGCAAAAAACAACAACACAAAAAAGACAGAACCCAACAACAAAACACTTGCTACAGTTGCTAAAAAATAATCCTCACGCTTCACAAAAAATAAACCTAACAGCAAAAGACCAAATAAATAATACGCATTAAAATAAAAATAATCGATGCGCCAGCTTTTAATGGCATCAATCACAAGGTTCAGTTCATTCGAACTCATACTCCATATTGGCCGGATTGTAGTTAGAAAATAAACATCATTATTTGAGCTATTATATTCTTTAACGAAAACAAACCACCACAAGCCAACCAGCAATAAATTAACTGCAAAATAGAGCCAAACATAAACATGCCTAATTGCACTATTTAGTTTAATTTTATTATGAACCACGAATACTGAATAAGAAAGTACAGCAGCAACAGGATTGATCAAATAAGTGACTTTGATCAATGCCGAAAGTGTAAAAAACAAAAATGCCAGTGGCAATCTAACTGCATCACTTTTCGAGTGAGCCCCTTCAAAGAAGAACCACCAACCGATTAATGCAAAACTCAATGCTGCCGGATCTGGTAAGTAGTTATTAGAATAGTACATAAGTACTGTTGAACTTAGCAAAATGAATGTGATGAATAAGGTATAAAAGCAATCTCCAACGATTCTCCCAATGATTTTGTATAACGCATAAAAACCAGTAACACTAATCGAAAGATTCAGTATTCTTAACACAAAATCCTGCTCACCAATCAGTTTGTAAATAAAAGATACAATAAAATACACAAGCGGGAATTCATTCGCAGCATTCCCGTTATCACTACTGAGGTTATAAACCTGTGGATTAAAAAATCCATTACCAAAACGAAAATAATTGGATGCAAACGAGAGACTGTCAGTTTGACGAATAAAATGAATGCCCTGAGGATGCAGAAAACTTGTCAGAAATTGCTCAAGCACAACCAAATAAACAGCCAAAATTGCCAAAAAAAACAAGAGACAATATTTTTTGTTACAAACTGCCGTCCAAAACATAACAAACAATATTTTTAGCAAAGCTAAATATTATCCTTCTCAAAGCTTGAGATTCATGAAATATAGGGATTGAAAATGAAATATAATCTCACTTAAAATCCTTACATATCTCTTCTACTTGCAATACCGCTTAATAACCGCATAAGCTTCTGCAAGTCCCAGCTCGCCGGCCTTGCTCAGGTCGTTGCAGGCCAGCTCCTGCTCACCCAGATAAAGCAGCGTTAATGCCCTGTTGTAATATGCCTCGGCCAGATTGGGCTCAAAACGAATAGCTTCGCTATAGGCATCGATGGCTGGATGGAAATCGCGGTTCTGAAGGTGGATACTTCCTAAATTGTACCAACCATACGCAAAATCAGGGTAACTGTTCAGGATTTGTCGCATCAGCTGCCGCGATTCTGCATAATCCGGTACAACAGCTTTTGTTTCTTTCGAAGGGATAGTCTTTTGTCGGGTGATCATCATGGCATGATCAAAACGCTCTTCGGCCAACACCAGCTCAGCTTTTTCAACCATCACATTAACCAAATTCGTCAATGCATACAATTCCCAATCCTGCTGACCGCTAAGACGTGTATAGGCGTTTATGGCCTTGCTGAAATTTCCCTGTTCCTGATACCTGATACCCAAAACAAGGTCATCTGGTAAAATATTGGCAGATCCGGCAAGCGTATCATCAATAAGCTTGAAATAAGCATGTTCCGTTCCGGTGAAGGCCAGGCGAAAACCAGCTTTAATTTCAGCATTTTTCTGGCTAAGCCCAAGATCGACATAAGCTCCGTGAGCTTGCTTTTTACCGGGCGGCAGCTGAGCTACGGGCAAAACACTGAGCAATCCAAAAGGTAAGATATCAATTTGCCGGAACTGCACCCTACTCTGCTTGGCCTCGTGAAGATTACAAAGAGCATGTTCCAC
>JAGYNM010000003.1 GCA_018399335.1 Bacteroidales bacterium
TTGGCAGAGATCGCGGAACTATTGAAGACGTTTTATCACAAATCAAAGCCAAAACACTCGTCATTGCCCTGGATACCGATCAGCTTTTCCCTCCTGAAGAACAGGCTTTTATGGCTAATCATATTCCCTTCAGTAAGCTGGTTACTGTGAAAACTAATTTTGGCCATGATGGTTTTTTAATCGAAACGGAGCAGATTACTAAAATGGTTAACACATTTCTTACGGAGGAATAACTAAAGAAAATGTCTTTCGTTCAAAAAAATATACTTTTGTAGTTTAAGACAAGCATGATAAAATCAAGAGAAAAGAGCATTATCAGGGCATCCTGGATAGCCATACTGGCAAATGCCTTTCTGTCAGTCCTTAAAATTGTTGCAGGCTTTTTATCAGGCAGTATGAGCCTTGTCGCTGATGGAATTGATTCGGCGGGTGATATTTTGGGGTCGCTCATCACGCTTCTTACGGCACGCATCATTTCGCGTCCGCCAAATATTAAACATCCTTACGGTTACGACAAAGCCGATACGATAGCCTCTAAACTTCTGGCTTTCCTGATTTTCTTTGCCGGCGCACAACTGGCAATTGCCACTTTTGGAAGATTGATAAGTGGAGAAGAAGGGGTTATTCCTGCGCCAATGGCAGCCATTGTGGTCATCATTTCCATTGCCGGAAAACAACTGTTGGCTCAGTATCTCCGCAAAACCGGCAAAAGAATCGACAGTCCTATGTTGCAAGCCAACGCCAAAAACATGCAAAACGACGTTATCATTTCACTGGCTGTTTTGCTTGGGCTCATCTTCACCCATGTTTTTAATTATCCTTTGCTCGATGTTATAACAGCTTTTGCCGTAAGTGTTTGGATCATGATTGTTGCCATAAAAATTATCATCCGTTCAAGTCGTGAGCTTATGGATGGACTGGATGATCCGGGCATCTATAACATCATTACCAAGGCCGTGGGCAGAATTGAGGGAGCCCATAACCCACATCGCATCAGGGCGCGAAAAATGGCTCACTATTATATGATTGCACTCGATATAGAAATTGATGGCAAAAAAAGTTTGAATGAAGCGCATGAAATCGCTCATAATGTTGAAGATGAAATTAAAAGCCGAATTAAAAATGTTTATGATATCCTTATTCATATTGAACCGCTTGGTGCCGACCGCTCGCACGAAGCCTTTGGCGTGTCGCCGTTAGATCTCTTAAACAACCAAAATGACTAATTGCCTGCTGTCAATTATTTATCTTGCTTACCTGTCTGTTTTCGTTAGCAAATTGGTGTCATTTTATATCTTTGCAGCAGTTTTTTCTTTGCTAATTTCCTGCAAAACGCAAAACCCATGATACTGTTTTTTCAGCCCTCAGCCAACCGCATTATTGCACTGGAATCCAATTCGAAACCTGATCAGGACACCCTGCAAAAGCTCACCTGGCTTTTTGGTGGCGCCAGACAAATTCAGGAAAAAACAATTAAAGGTTATTACATTGGTCCGCGCAAAGAGATGATAACTCCCTGGAGTACGAATGCCGTCGAAATAACACAAAACATGGGCGTTCAAGGCATTAATCGGATAGAGTCGTTTTATAAAACCGATAAAACGAATACTGATTACGACCCCATGCTACAGGCTCGTTATCACAACCTCGATCAGCTTTTGTTTCACATCGAGCATAAGCCCGAAGCCGTTCGGTATATCGACAATCTTGATACCTATAACCTCCAGGAAGGTTTGGCGCTAAGCGATGATGAAATTAACTACTTGGAAGAGATAAGCTTAAAAATCAACCGCAAACTTACTGACAGTGAAGTATATGGTTTTGCGCAGGTGAATTCTGAGCATTGTCGTCACAAAATTTTCAACGGCACCTTTGTAATTGACGGCAAAACAATGCCGGAAACTTTATTTGCCTTAATTAAAAAGACTTCAAAAGAACATCCTAACAGACTGGTTTCGGCTTATAAAGACAATGTAGCTTTTATTCTCGGGCCGCAAATTGAGCAATTTGCTCCTGCCACACAACACCAAGCCGACTTTTTTGAAATAAAAGACATCCAATCTGTCATTTCAATAAAAGCTGAGACGCATAATTTCCCTACAACAGTAGAACCTTTTAATGGTGCTTCAACTGGAAGTGGCGGAGAAATCCGCGATCGGCTGGCAGGTGGCAAAGGGTCCGTCCCACTAACAGGTTCAGCGGTTTATATGACATCCTACCCCCGAACCGAGGAAAACCGTAGCTGGGAAAGCTCTTGCGAATCACGCGACTGGCTTTATCACAACCCTGCTGATATCCTGATCAAGGCATCTAACGGAGCTTCTGATTTTGGAAATAAATTCGGGCAGCCGCTTATTAATGGCAGCTTACTCACCTTCGAGCATAAGGAACAGGGATATTTTGGATATGACAAAGTGATTATGCTGGCTGGTGGCGTTGGGTTTGCAAAAGCCGACGATAGCCAGAAGGAAAAACCCGAGCCAGGCGATTTGATCGTGGTTCTGGGTGGCGACAACTACCGTATTGGTATGGGTGGTGGCGCTGTTTCGAGTGTGGATACCGGCGAATTTAGTAATGCTATTGAACTAAATGCCGTGCAACGTGCCAACCCCGAAATGCAGAAACGCGTTGCTAATGTTATCAGAGCAATGACCGAAAGTGCAGTAAATCCAGTGCGTTCTATCCATGATCATGGTGCAGGAGGGCATTTGAACAGCCTTTCGGAACTCGTTGAAGATAGCGGTGGAATAATTGAAATAGGGAAATTACCTGTTGGCGATCCAACACTTTCAGATAAAGAAATAATCGGAAATGAATCGCAGGAAAGAATGGGTTTGGTTATCCATCCCGATTTTATGGAAATCCTGCAAAAAACTTCAGAAAGAGAACGCGCACCTATGTATATCGTAGGAAAGGCAACTTCGGATCAACAACTTGTTTTTCAAAGAGATGAAACGGTTTGCCCGATAGATTTGCGATTGGAATATCTTTTTGGCAAGCCACCAAAAACAGTACTCGAAGACCAATATAAACCCTACAAATTCGCTGCATTACAATACAATCTTGATGATATTTATTACTACATCAACGAAGTACTGCAACTGGAAGCAGTGGCATGTAAAGACTGGCTAACCAATAAAGTTGACCGCTCTGTTACAGGTCGCGTAGCCTTGCAGCAATGCGCCGGTGCAGTTCAATTACCACTAAACAATCTTGGCATCACTGCATTGGATTACAAAGGAATCAAAGGAATTGCCTCAGCATTGGGACACGCCCCAGTTGCTGGTTTGATCGATTCGCGCATAGGCTCTAGACTCTCAGTGGCAGAGGCTTTAACAAATATCCTTTGGGCACCTTTGGAAGGTGGCCTCGAAGGCGTTTCGCTCAGTGCCAACTGGATGTGGCCGGCCAAAAATCCGGGTGAAAACAGCCGGCTCTATATGGCTGTAAAATCCTTAAGCGATTTCTGTATCGAGCTGGGCATCAATGTGCCCACAGGAAAAGACAGCCTCTCGATGACGCAAAAATATCCTGATGGCACCAAAGTATTGGCTCCGGGAACGGTTATTGTTACGGCTGCTGCTGAAGTAAAAGATCTAAAAAAAGCAGTGAAACCCGTTCTGAAAACTAATCCGGATACCGCTATCGTTTACATAGATTTTTCATCAGACGATTTTGAACTTGGCGGCAGTAGTTTTGCTCAGCTCTTGAATGGGATTGGAACCAAAGCTCCTGACGTGAAAGATGCTGCTTACTTTAAACGCGTTTTTAATACGTTGCAGGAATTAATTGATCAGGAACTTATTTTGGCTGGTCACGACGTTTCGGCTGGCGGCCTGATCACCACCTTGCTCGAAATGAATTTTGCCAACACTGATTTTGGTCTGGAAATCAGCCTCGACAGTTTTCAAAAACTGGATATCATTCAGCTCCTCTTCAGCGAAAAACCTGCGGTTGTTATACAATTGAAAAAAGATTCTCCCGCCTTTGAGCTCCTTTCAAAAGCACAAATCACCTATCATACCATTGGAAAACCAATTGCAGACCGGCTGCTTATCCTGCATCATTTCAAAGCAACCTATAACCTGGATATAAATGCCATGCGCGACAGTTGGTTCAAATCGTCCTATCTGCTTGATAAAATGCAAAGCGGCGAAAAACATGCCCTGAGGCGTTTTAAAAATTACAAAAAACAAGACCTTGATTTTAGCTTCGGGAAAGGTTTTACCGGCACACTTAATAGCTTTGGACTTGAATCTTCAAGAAGAAAACCAACTGGCTTTAAAGCAGCCATAATTCGCGAAAAAGGTGTTAACGGTGACCGAGAAATGGCCTATGCCCTTTATTTGGCTGGATTTGACGTTAAAGACATTCACATGACTGATCTCATTAGCGGTCGCGAGAACTTGTCTGATGTACAAATGATCACTTTTGTGGGCGGATTTTCCAATTCCGACGTCCTGGGATCAGCCAAAGGATGGGCTGGCGCATTTTTGTACAATGCGAAGGCAAAGGAAGCGCTTGAAAACTTTTATGCCCGTCCTGATACTTTGAGTCTGGGTGTTTGCAATGGCTGCCAGCTTATGATGGAGCTAAACCTTGTTTATCCCGAACATCCCGAAAAAGCTTTGATGCTGCATAATGAATCCGGCAAATTTGAGTCGGGCTTCATCAATGTAGATATTCCTTCTAACAATAGTGTGATGCTGAATAGTCTATCAGGCAAAAGGCTTGGGGTTTGGGTTGCACACGGAGAAGGCAAATTCAGTTTCCCATGCTATCAGGATAAATATAACATCGTGATGCAATACGGACAGGAAGCTTACCCCGGCAATCCGAACGGAAGCGATTTTGCAGCTGCGGCCGTTTGCTCCAACGATGGCCGGCATTTGGCTATGATGCCTCATATCGAAAGAGCGTTTTTACCCTGGCAATGGGCTCATTACCCTGAAAACCGCAAAGCAGATGAGGTTAGCCCGTGGATTGAAGCATTTGTAAATGCCCATAGGTGGATCGAACAAACTAAACAAACCAAATAAAATCATGAATACCAAAACAGCGATCATAACCGGTGCTACCAGCGGAATAGGGAAAGCCACAGCGCTGCGCTTCGCAGCTAATGGCTGGCAGTTAGTAGTAACCGGCAGACGTACTGAAAAACTTGAAGCCCTTCAAAAGGAAATTTCTGACAAGTTTACAACTCATGTGGTGATTCTTACACAGGATGTTCGCCAACCAGAAAGTGGTAATGAGTTACAAAAACTTCTCGAAAAGCTGAAAATTAAGCCTGATCTATTGGTCAATAATGCTGGGTTAGCAGCTGGATTAGCCCCCGTGCACGAAAGCGAAACTGACGATTGGGAACGCATGATCGACACCAATATTAAAGGTCTGCTGTATATTTCAAAAGCTGTTGCAGCTATGATGGTTCAGCAAAGATTCGGCCATATCATCAACATTGGATCTATTGCGGGCAAAGAAGCCTATCCGGGAGGCAATGTGTACTGCGCCACAAAACATGCAATCGACGGCCTCACAAAAGCCATGCGCATGGATTTATTACCTCACGGAATCAGAGTAAGCCAGGTTGCTCCCGGAGCAGTAGAAACAGAATTTTCGCTTATCCGTTTTAAAGGCGACGAGCAAAAGGCTCAAAATGTTTATAAAGGTTTTAAGCCTCTTACAGCCGATGATATCGCTGATGCAATCTGGTATGTAGCCAGCGTACCGCCTCATGTCAACATCAATGATCTATTGATTATGCCAACTGCTCAAGCCAGTGCAATGCAGTTCAACAAGCAAATCAACAGCTAATCAGAATCTTAATTATTGTTATTTTTTTCTTAATATTGCTGCCACATTTTATTGCTTGTGTTGGTATTAATTGCTATTCAATAGCTTACTAAGTTTACGTTTATGGATAAAAAGATTACACGCATCTTTGATTTACTGCCCTATTACGAGCAAAAATTCCAGCCAAAAGATGATGCCCTGGCCGGAAAAGAAGACGGTGAATGGGTAAAATACGACATCACAAAATTTCGGGAAATTGTTGACAATATCAGCTATGCACTGATGCATCTTGGTGTTGAAAAAGGTGATAAAATCGCTACCATTTCTAATAACTGTCCCGAGTGGAATTTCATTGATTTTGGTGTGCTGCAAACCGGCGCCATCCACGTACCCATTTATCCAACCATAAGCGAAACGGATTACAAATACATCCTGAAACACTCAGAAGTTAAATATGTATTTGTGGCCGGCAAAGAACTCTATCGAAAAATAGATCACATCCTCCCTGAAACAGAAAACGTTCTCGACGTTTATACCTTCAAAACAACGGAAGGCCTTAAACACCTCAGCGAACTAATCACGCTTGGCGCCGAAAACAAGGCGCCTGAAAAACTCGAAGCAATCAAATCTAATATCAGTCCGGATGAAGTTGCCACTTTGATTTATACTTCTGGCACAACGGGAAATCCCAAAGGCGTTATGCTTTCCCATAGTAATCTGCTTAGTAATGTGTCTGCTGTAAATCATATTTTTCCGGTTGACGAACATTGCAAGGCCGTGAGTTATTTGCCGCTCTGCCATGTGTACGAAAGGATGAATATTTATACCTATTTCTATTTGGGCGTAAGTATCTATTATGCCGAAAATATGGGAACAATTGCAGATAATATCCGTGAGGTGCAACCCGAAATTCTGACCACAGTGCCCAGGCTACTCGAAAAAGTTTACGATAAAATAATTGCTAAAGGTCTTAAGCTCAAAGGTGTAAAAAAACAATTATTTTTCTGGGCTGTCAATTTAGGACTTCGCTACAGAGCCGAAAACAACAACGGAGTATTTTACGATCTGCAACTTGCAATTGCCAACAAACTAATTTTCTCCAAATGGCGTGAAGCTCTTGGCGGAAAAATGAGGGTCATTGTTTCGGGTGGGGCAGCACTTCAACCCCGCCTGAGCAAAGTATTCACTGCTGCGCAAATACCCGTACTTGAAGGATACGGATTAACAGAAACTTCGCCCGTGATTGCTGTAAACACGCTCGAACCTGGCGGATTAAAGTTTGGAACAGTAGGCAAAGTGATCAAAAATGTTGATGTAAAAATTGCTGAAGGTGGCGAAATACTGGTAAAAGGACCAAATGTCATGAAAGGCTATTTTAAAGATGCTGCCATGACTGCCGAAGCCATTGACAAAGATGGATGGTTTCATACCGGTGATGTAGGTGTAGTTGACGAGTCAGGTCACCTAAAGATTACTGGCCGCATTAAAGAAATTTTTAAAACCTCAATGGGCAAATACATCAGCCCGGCATTGATTGAAAACCGCTTTAAAGAATCAGCTTTTATCGATGGTATCATGGTGATTGGAGAACATCAGAAATTTGCAGCAGCACTGATCGTTCCCAATTTTGATCACCTGCGTTCGTGGTGCAGGATAAAAGGAATTAAATACACCTCTGACAGTGAAATGATTGCGCATAAAGATATAAAACTGCGTTTCAAAAAAGAAGTGGATCATTACAATGAATTTTTTGGAGATTTTGAGAAGGTGAAAAAATTCGAGCTAACCGATCATGAATGGACTGTTCAATCAGGAGAATTAACCGCTAATCTTAAACTAAAAAGAAGTTTTATTGCCAAAAAATACCAGGAAAAGATTGACAAAATCTACAGTGCTTAAATCTAAGTAATTATCAACTAAATCTGCCAATCACATGAAAAACGCCCGTATTTTTGACATTCTGGATGAATTCAGAAAAACTGAAACAGCTGATAAAGAAATTTTTGCAGCACGCAAAAATGGAAAATGGAATAGCATTACAGCTGCACAATATGTTGAAACCGTTGATCAGCTTAGTCTTGGCTTTTTAGAATCAGGTATTAAAAAAGGCGATCGTGTAGCTACAATTTTAAAAAATTGTCCCGAATGGAACTTCATCGATATGGCACTTTTGCAGATCGGTGCCATTCAGGTGCCCATCTATCCTACCATCAGCGATAATAACTACCTGTTTATTTTTAACGATGCCAGCGTAACTTATATCATTATTTCTGATGAAGCTTTTCATCTCCGGATCAAAGATGTGGTGAACGAAGTACCCAGCCTTGAAGGTGTTTTCAGCATTGAAAAAGTGGATGGATTACGCCACTGGACCGAACTACTCGATCGGGGCAAAACCTCCGATCGAAAAGCTGAACTCGAAAAGCTACGCAACAGCATTGATGCACAGGAAATGGCAACGCTGATTTATACTTCCGGCACAACCGGAAACCCAAAAGGCGTAATGCTTTCGCACAGCAACATTATGAGCAATGCTGATGCCACAATCGAGATTCTGGCGCATAATCCGGTAAGCCGGGCACTTAGCTTTCTCCCATTGTGTCATGTGCTTGAAAGAATCATGAATTACACTTATCAGCGTCACGGTGCCAGCATTTATTATTGTGATAATCTGGATCAGATTGGTGAATATATTCGCGATTCCAAACCTGAAATGTTTACCGCAGTGCCACGTGTACTGGAAAAAACCTATGAAAAAATCGTTCGTAAAGGCCGCGGACTCAAAGGCATCAAAAAAGTAATCTTTTTCTGGGCCATCAGCATTGGTGAAAAATATGAGCCCTGGCAAAAAGGTAGTTTTTGGTATCAGCTTAAGCTTGGCCTGGCTCGCAAACTGGTTTTCAGCAAGTGGCATGCTGCTTTTGGAGGCCGGCTAAATGCTATCGTGAGTGGCGGTGCCAGTTTACAGGAACGCATCGCACGGGTTTTTTGGGCAGCCGGATTTAAAATTATGGAAGGTTATGGCCTCACCGAAACTTCGCCTGTGATTGCAGTGAGTAATTTCCTGCCCGGAGGCGTAAAAATTGGAACCGTTGGCCCTGCCTTACCGGGCGTAGAAATAAAAATCGCAGAAGATGGGGAAATCCTGACAAAAGGGCCTAATGTAATGCTTGGCTATTACAAACGTGAAGATCTTACCGATGAAATTATTGATAAGGATGGTTGGCTGCACACTGGCGATATCGGGCGGTTCGAAGGAAATTTCCTCCGGATTACAGATCGCAAAAAAGAGATTTTTAAAACTTCTGGCGGAAAATATGTTGCACCACAACAAGTTGAAAATAAACTTAAAGAAAGTGCTTTTATTGAGCATGTAATGGTTGTGGGCGAAGGAAAAAACTATGCCGCTGCAATTATCATCCCCGATTTTGCTCACCTGGAATCCTGGTGCAACGTAAAAGGAAGAAAATTCGAAAGCAAAGAAAAAATTATCAAGGATCAGGTGATTATCAGCCGCATAGAGCGCGAAATTAATGAGAAAAACAAACAGCTGGATCAGACTGAACGGGTGAAAAAGTTTGTGCTGCTCGCTGATTCATGGAACGTGGAAACAGGTGAACTCTCGCCTACGATGAAACTCAAAAGAAAATTCCTGATGCGGAAATATGCCGTATTGGTTGAGACACTCTATGTGAATGCGGGATTTAATGCAAAAGTTTAAACAGCATTTCGCGGTATAATTCATCTACTCCGATATCCTGGCTCTTGTAACCTTTCGATTTCAGATCGTATTCGCGCAAGATGCCAATACACCGCACTGCATCGGCAATATTGTAATTGCGGGCGGCTTCCTGCATATCCTGAACAAAAAACGGATTGAGCCCCAGCAAACTGGCCAGGTTGTTGCGGCTTTTATCATGGGCATAATGCACCTTCAAAATACGGGTAAAAAAGCCATATAAATTTATTGTTGTCAGCAGCAAGGGATAATCCTTCGGATTAGACCCAAAAAACCGAATGATCTGATTAGTCCGGAGCACGTCTTTTTTACCCAGAGCTTTCTGTAATTCAAAAATATTGTAGTCTTTGGAAATACCGATGTTGCGCTCCACATCTTCATCGGTAATTTTTTTGCCTGCAGGAAGTGCAATAATCAGCTTTTCGAGTTCATTACGAACCTTATGAAGATCGGTACCCAAAAAATCTGCGATCATTTGACAGGCTTTCGGCGTGATGGCATAATTTTTTTGCGCCAGATATTGTTCTATCCATTTTGGGATATGATTGTCGTAAAGCTTTTTAGCCTCAAATAATACCCCACGGGCTACTACTTTTTTGGCAAGAGCCCTGCGTTTATCAAGTTTCTTGTATTTATAATTGATCACCAGAATGGTCGTTTCAGGCAGTTTTTCGATATACTCTTCCAGCTTGTCAATTTGCTTAATGTCCTGTGCTTCTTTCACAATAAGCACCTGATAATCGCCCGTCATGGGATAATTTCTGGCCTGATTTACAATGGTTTCTACATCTACATCGCGGCCATAAACCACCATCTGATTAAAGGCCTGATCAGCAGGATCGAGCACTTGTTCTTCGAGCATATCCGAAATGGTATCAATAAAATAAGGCTCATCTCCCATCAGGAAATAAATGGGATGGTAAACCTTATTACGAATATCACCAACAATCTGTTCAAAAGTTAATACCATGATTAAAAACGCAGGTGTTTCACAGTGATTCCATTATTGATAAGCTGCTGCAGGGCATCAATACCGATTTTCAGGTGATCGGCCACAAAGCGGTGATTTACCTTTCGATCGCTATCCGAAGTTTTCACCCCTTCGGGAATCATCGGTTGATCAGAAACCAACAATAAAGCACCAGTCGGGATTTCATTGGCAAAACCAACAACGAATATTGTTGCAGTTTCCATATCCACCGCCATCGAACGGGTTTCAATCAGGTACTCTTTAAATTCATCATCGTGTTCCCACACCCTTCGGTTGGTGGTATAAACCGTTCCAGTCCAATAATCGCGTCCATGATCCCTGATGGTGGTCGAAATAGCTTTTTGCAAACTAAATGCAGGCAAAGCAGGAACTTCTTCGGGCAAATAATCGGTAGATGTTCCTTCGCCGCGAATAGCTGCAATGGGCAGTATCAAATCACCAACCATATTTTTCTTTTTGATGCCACCACATTTACCCAAAAACAAAACAGCTTTGGGATGTATGGCACTTAAAAGATCCATAATGGTAGCGGCGTTAGCACTTCCCATGCTAAAATTAATGATGGTGATATCTCCTGAAGTAGCGCAGGGCATAGGATGATCTTCGCCAACGATTGGAACATTATGCCATTGTGCAAACAATTCGAGGTATTGATTAAAATTGGTGAGCAAGATATATTCTCCAAACTGATCAATCGGCAAACCAGTATAGCGCGGAAGCCAATTTTCAACAATCTCCTTTTTAGTTTTCATACGTTAGCTTTTAACTTACAAAATTAATGGTTTTATAGACGTGACCCACACCTTTGGCTTCGAATTGGTCATTAGTTTAGTTTAAACAAATGCTTTTTGACAACAAAACCCAAAAGCATTTATCACCTCTGTTTTAGTTGTTTATCCTTCGATAACAGAAGTTCTTATTTTGTATCTTTGCCGCTGAAAAGGATTTTTCGGCGCTTGTTTTTATGGAATGGTTTAAAACAAAGGAATCAGAGAGCCAATTGAAGGTTTTTGATCCCATCAGAAGACGATATGTTGCCCTCACACCTGAAGAAAAAGTGCGGCAACAAGTATTGTATCTGCTGGTAAACAACCTTTATGTGCCAGTTGGGCTGATTGCTGTGGAATATACCATCAAAGTGGGAAAACTCACCAAACGTTGCGATATTGTTGTGTTTTCGGAAAGCCACAAACCGATGATGATCGTTGAATGCAAAGCCACCCACATTGAGCCGGGGCAAACAACACTGGAACAAGCTGCACGATACAATCGCGGACTTCAGGTGAATTATCTGATGATAACTAATGCGAAAACATATTTTTTATACCGTATCAATCCTCATAACGGCAGCTTAATCCCCTGTGAAGAATTGCGCGATTTTGCTCAAATGAACCACGAAAATCAAAACCCTCAATGAATAAGCATACTATCGTTTTAATTTTCCTTTTTTTTATTTTTTTCGTCCAGCTCTTACCAGCACAAACTCATGAAAACAATAAAAATGATCAGCTTGCAGAAGCTCAAGACTATCTTTTGATAGCAAAAAGTTTTTACGGAAAATCTACCGAAAAAGCTTTAACATACAGCCAAATGGCGCTTGAAAAAGCCAAATTTTCAAATCACGATTCCCTTCTTGCTCAAGCCTACAAATCTGTTGGAATTGCGCATTATTATGCAGGTAATCCAAACAAAAGTATTCCGCTTTTCGATTCTGCCCTTGTCATTTTTAAGCAGTTGGGTGATACTTTAGAAATTGGAAACATTTATAACAATTTGGGTATTATGCGCGCAGGTATTGGAGATTACAACACCTCCGTAGAAATGTATCTAAAATCTTTGCAAATCCGTCTGGATCAGCAAGACACGATCTCGTTAGGACATCTTTACAATAATCTTGGATCATTGTATTATCAATTGGAATCTTTTAAAGAAAGTCTCAAATATTTTACGGAGGCATTCGCGTTAGCAGAATTACAAAATGATTCAACGGGAATGATGAGCTCGAAAAATAATATTGGCCTCGTACTTATTAATCTGAAAGAATACGAAACTGCGCTGGTCACATTTAAAGAATCTATAACCATTGGCAAGCGCAACAACGACCATATGGGAATTGCCAACAGCTATCATAATTTGGGGATGATTCATTACCTGAATAAACAAATCGACAGTGCGCTTTATTTTTACAATGCAGCAGACGCAATTTATAATCGCGTTGGTTATCTTTCCGGCAATAATTATCTGGGTCGTGGCAACTGCTATTTTGAACTGAAACAATTTCAGGATGCCTTGTCTGATTTTAACAAGGCGTTAGAAATCAGCTATACGATTAACGATCGCAATTTACGTCTCGATGCTTTTCGCAATATCTATGAAACGTATAAAACCACTAATAACAATACAGCTGCGCTTGAAGCTATTTCAAACTACCACAGCCTTTTCGATTCCGTAAAAACAATGTTCGACTCAACTGCCGTTAAAAATCTCCAGGCACGTTTCGAAATCGACAACCATTTGCGTGAAGTGGAAGGCCTTAAAAAAGAACAAGCTATCCAACAAGCTTTATTAAAAGAACAAAAGCAAAAGCTTCAATTTCAAAAAATATTAAGTTACATCAGTCTAGTTTTTCTGGCTGCTGTACTCGTTTTCCTTTATTTTCTGTTCAAGCTTTACCGGCATAACAAAAAGGCCAACAAAGTATTGACACAACAAAACCTGGAACTGGATGAAGCCCGAAAATCGATCAAACACTCTCACGCTTCGCTACAGGAGCAGGAAGAGTTGCTGCGAACACTTATCAATGCCACACCGGATATTATTTGTTTTAAGGATGCGCAAGGACGATGGCTCAAGGCAAATCAGGCCGATATCGAGCTTTTTAAACTCACAGGGGTGGATTATGTAATGAAAACTGATGCCGAGCTGGCGGCATACAGTCCTACGCATAAAGAAGCCCTCGAAAATTGTATGGCTTCAGACAAAATCACCTGGCAAAAAAGAAAAATCACCAGAAGTGACGAAGAAATTCCCGGCCCCGATGGGGAAATGAGAACTTATGACGTGTTTAAGATTCCGCTTTTCAATCCTGATGAAACAGCTAAAGGACTAATTGTTTGGGGCAGGGATGTTACTGATCGTAAAAAAGAAGAACAGAAATTAGCCAAAGCACTTGTAAAAGCTGAAGAATCTGACCGCCTCAAAACGGCATTTCTGTCGAATATGTCTCATGAAATACGTACACCTTTGAATGCTATCATTGGTTTTAGTGAATTACTTGACGACGAAAGCCTTACCAAATCTGAAAAAACCCAATTTATCAAACTGATCCACCAAAACGGTGATTCCCTGCTCAGCCTGATAAACGATATTATTAGTCTGGCAAAAATTGAAGCCGGCGAAACCCACATCAAACCAGAACCCATTTCTCTTAAAAATCTATTTGAGGATTTGGATGCTACCTACCAAACCTTACTAGTTCAAAGAAAAAAAGCGCAGCTAAACTGGAAAATTTCGATTCCGGAACAGGAAATAATAGTCAATACAGATTATGCCAAGCTGAGACAAATTCTTGTTAACCTGCTGGATAATGCCATTAAATTTACAGACGAAGGCGGTATAGTATTTGGATTTGTGGCAAACAGAAACAGTAATCAGGAAATTGAAGAGGTTGAAATTTTTGTTCAGGATACTGGAATAGGCATCGCGGCTGACCAACAGCGAAAAATCTTTAAGCGTTTCACCAAACTTAACGATGACGGAAAGAAAATCTATCCCGGAACAGGTTTAGGGCTAAGCATTGTGCAGCAATACGTTCAATTGATGGGTGGAAGTATTAAGCTGGAATCAAGTCCCGGAAAAGGCACTCGCTTTATTGTCGTTTTACCACTTTTTAAGCAGGCTCGCGAAACAGCACTCAAACAAAGCAAATTATTGAGCCATCAATATAATTTTGATAACAAAACCATTCTAATTGTTGAAGATGTCGATTCAAATTTCGAATTGTTAAACATCATTCTTCAGGCTACAAGAGCAAAAGTTATAAGAGCTGTTTCGGGAACTGAAGCGGTTGAATTATGTGGTACAAATCCGGCTATTGATCTGGTGTTGATGGATATTCAATTACCCAAGCTAAACGGACTTGAAGCAACAATCCGCATCAAAGCTATTCGCCCGGAATTACCCATAATAGCTCAAACTGCTTTTGCCATGAGTGAAGAAAAAGAAGCTTGTTTTGCTGCTGGTTGCGATGCCTATCTGGCCAAACCCATCAAAACCGAACTGATGCTTCCGGTTCTTCAGGAAATTCTCGGAAAATAATACTTTTCGTTTAGCCTTAGCTTAGGTTGTTAATATTTTATCAAGTAGAGCAGATTTCAACCAATAATTAGAAAAAAACTTTACATTTGCAGTGAAAAATCATGCCTTATGAAGAGCCTTATCCTTAAAATCGTTTTATTTGCCGTGATTATCTTTCTCGGATACATGGTATATGTAAGCATTAACAAACCGCTGGAGTTCAAAAAAGAAAGAGCTCAGCGCGAAGTTGAAGTCGTTCAGCGACTCAAAGATATTCGAAATGCGCAATCCCTTTACAAGGAAGCAAACAATTCTTACACTCCCAGTTTTGACAGTTTGCTGGCGTATATGAAAACAGGTGAAATCCCTGTAGTAAAGCTTATTCCAGATCCTGAAGACACTACCTTTACCAAAACTATTGCCGATACACTTGGATATGTTAAAGTAATGGATTCTCTTTTTGGAAAAAGATCAGGATATAATGTAAATAACCTGCGTTACATTCCTTTTAGCGATGGCATTGAATTTGAAATGGATGCCGGAACCATCGACCGGGGTGGTGTTACTGTGAGTGTTTTTGAAGCTAAAGCACCATTTATGGCTTATCTAAAAGGCATGGAAGAACAAAGAATTTACAATATTATTGCTGCTGAGGAAGATATTGACAAGTATCCGGGACTAAAAGTGGGTTCAATGACAGAGCCGTCAACTGACGGGAATTGGGAGTGACGATTTTTTACCATGATTGCCCCGTCGAAACCAACACTTAGTCTGATTGACAAGTCCTTTAAACAGGACTATTCAAAAAACTTTCAAATGACCATCCGGATTGCTCCGGATGGTTTTTCATTTGTTATTTTTTCGCCAGAAAAACAACGTTTTGTTGGTTTGGAAACCTACAGTTTTACTACTCAGAATGAAGCAATTCAGTTGGTTGGTATGCTAGACGAAATCATGATGAAACAAGCCTGGATTGCTTATCCATATCAACAGGTTAAAGTGCTCATTGACAATATGTATCTGGCCCTGGTGCCTAATCCTTTGTTCGAAGAAAAAGAAAAAGGTACTTACCTGGCTTTTGCTCAGCCATTTCAAGAAAATAGCAGAATAGCAAGTGACTCGCTCAAGACAGCTGATGCTACTGTTGTTTATTATCTTTCGAATATTCTTACAACTAAAATCAAAGAATTTTGGGCTAATGCCAAAATTCATCACCTTAGCAGCGCTTTTATTGAATCTGTTTTGATTGCCAATAAAAATATCCAAGCTGAACCCGCTATTTTTATCCA
This sequence comes from Bacteroidales bacterium, assembly GCA_018399335.1. GTDB lineage: Bacteria > Bacteroidota > Bacteroidia > Bacteroidales > F082 > UBA5536. The sequence goes on from JAGYNM010000003.1 coordinate 16,109, forward strand.
CGTCAGGAACCGGAGTTTTGATATGCTTGTGCTCGAAGGTCAAAAACTAAAATTTTACAACCTATTCCGGTTCAATACCAAAGAAGACTTTATCTATTTTTTGCTTTTTGCAATGGAGCAACAACAGCTTAATCCTGAAAAAACTCCCGTAATTTTTTCAGGAGCCATTGATCAGAGCTCAGCGATTTATGAGATTTCCGAGAGATATATCAGAAATGTCAGCTTCGAAACACGAAACAAAAACTTTGATTACAGTTATGTTTTTGAAACGCTGATCTGGCATCAAAACAGTTTACTTTTCAATACGCTACAATGCGAATTATAAGGGGAAAATACCAACGCCGTCAAATCGTTGCGCCAGCAAGCCTTCCTGTGCGTCCAACCACCGATATGGCCAAAGAAAGCTTGTTTAATATCCTCGAAAATCAATTGGAGCTGGAGCAATTAAATGTGTTGGATCTTTTTTCTGGCACCGGAAATATTGCCTACGAACTGGCTTCGCGTGGCTGTAAAAATGTTCTGGCCATCGATCAGCATCCTGCCTGCGCGCGCTTTATCAGATCGATAAAAGACAAATTGGAAATTGAAAATCTTCAGGTGTTACAGTTGGATGTGTTTAAATTCATACCTACCACACGCCAGAAATTCGATTTAATCTTTGCCGATCCTCCTTACGACAGCACTCATTATCAACTGCTTGTTGAATTAATTTTTAAGCACGAATTATTAAATGAACAGGGGGTACTCGTAATTGAACATTCGGGAAGCCATGACTTTTCGTTACATGATGCCTTTGTTGAGCTACGCCGATACGGAAGGGTTCATTTTAGCTTTTTTGAGCAGGCATAAAAAAACCGGCCTTTAGCCGGTTCAAGGTTTTAATATTCATCTTCATGAAAAAAGAAATCTTCCTTGGTGGGATAATCAGGCCAGATATCTTCGATACGTTCGTAAATCTCGCCTTCATCTTCCATTTCCTGAAGGTTTTCGATTACTTCCTGAGGGGCACCTGAGCGAATAGCCCATTCCAGTAATTCATCCTTTGTTGCCGGCCAGGGAGCATCTTCGAGTTTTGAAGCTAATTCAAGTGTCCAATACATAATTCCTAAACTTAAGGTGAAATTTTTTGCAAAAGTAATTTTTTTTTAATGGAAGTCAAGAAAAAACGATAATTTCCTAAAAAGTCCTAATATCGTGCATTCCAGACTGTTTCCTTTGCGCCATTATGATAACCCAGGTATCTGGCAAGTACAAAAAAGTAGTCAGAAAGACGATTGAGGTACTGCAGATCAAGGCCATCAACAGGATAATGCTCACTCAGGCGCACTGCCAAACGTTCAGCTCTGCGACATATTGTGCGGGCTACATGGCAATAAGACACTACCATATGACCTCCCGGAAGAATAAAATTTGTGAGTTCAGGCAAATCCTTGTTCATCCTGTCAATCTCCTTCTCCAAAAGTTCAACGTCTGCTTCAAACAACGAAGGCATCGGTTTTGGGATAAATGCCTCCTTATCCTCAGCCAAATGCGATTCCAGCGTAAAAAGCCTGTCCTGAATTTCCAACAAAGTTTTCCGGCTTTGCTCATCCGTGCCCTCATGATCCCTGATAAGCCCCACAAAGGAATTTAACTCATCTACAGTTCCATAGGCTTCAATCCTGTCGTGATATTTTGGAACCCGGGTTCCTCCAATCAAGGCTGTTTGACCTTTATCGCCAGTGCGTGTATAAATCTTAAATTCATCTGTCATAATAGAATATTTAGGCTTTTTAACAAGCCAGAAGGCGGTTTGTTTAAAAGGAGCTATTAATTGAAAATCTATTGACGTTGGGCAACCATGATGATATTGTTGTTCAAGTCGTCTGATTCTATCCTTCCGTCGCGCAATCTCACCACGCGATGGGCATGCATGGCAATATCTTCCTCATGGGTAACCACAATAATTGTGTTTCCCGCTTTATGGATAGTTTCGAGCAGTCCCATAATTTCTACTGAAGTTTTAGAGTCAAGATTTCCGGTTGGTTCGTCAGCTAAAATAATTGACGGACTATTCACCAGGGCTCTGGCAATAGCCACACGCTGGCGCTGACCACCAGACAACTCATTTGGGCGGTGTTTAATTCGATCGGTCAGTTGTACATCGGCAAGCACTTTTTCTGCTATTTCGATTCGCTGTTGCTTGCCAATACCGGAATAAACCAGGGGCAACATCACATTTTCGAGTGCAGTAGAACGTGGAAGCAAATTAAATGTTTGAAAAATAAATCCGATTTCCCTGTTTCTGATATCAGCCAGTTCGTTGTCGTTCATTCTGCTCACATCCTTGCCATTTAAAAAATATGATCCGGCAGTAGGTGTATCTAAGCAGCCCAAAAGGTTCATCAAAGTTGATTTACCAGATCCGGAAGGCCCCATTAATGCAACATATTCATTCCGTTTGATATCCAGCGTGATTTCATCAAGCGCCTTAACGATTTCTGTTCCAACTTTATAATGCCTTGAAATGGCATTGAGACGAATCACATAATTATCCATGAGCTAGCTTTTTGGGAGAAACAAAGTTACTAAACATATTTACATCCGAAGCGTAAAATGTTGCTTTGCAATTCCCTTTCTGAAAAATACCAACCCAAACTGAAAAAGATCAATTGTCAGGCTCACTTGTTCATGTTCTTGAATTTGCTTCCAGGCTTCGTCCATTTCAGATGACCAGTGTATGTCGTCGAAAATAAAGAGACTGTTTTCGTGCGCTTTTGTGAGGCAATGATGAAAATAATCCAGCGTTGGAACTTTTTGGTGATTACCATCAAAAAAAACAAGATCAAGTTTAGGCAAACTATTCAAAACTTCTGGAAGCGTTTGATTAAAGTTACCGATAACGATATTGACATTAGTTGTTTTGAGTCGTTCAAAACTGCCATCTGCCACAGAAGCTATCGACGCACAACCTTCGAGCGTTGTAACTTTTGCCTCAGGATTTCCCATGGCCAATGATGCAGCACTCAATCCGGCAGCTGTGCCAAACTCGAGTACATAATCAGGTTTAAAATAACGGGCCAATCTGAAGAGGAGACGATTATACCGCTCAGCATGTGAGCGTCTTTTCACAAGTTTCTGCACCCTTGCCCGATAGGTTATAAAATCTTTTGATCCGGCTGAAGCACCAAAATCAACGGTTTCGATTACATTACGATTACTTAGCAGGCGTTTACGTTGCCGATGCAGCATTTCATATTCCGGATAGCTTTTATTATCCCGCAAAACCTCGGTTGCAAGTTGAAAAACAAATGGAGAGTGCAATCCTTGAAGTCCTTTAGCCTTAAATACATAAGCTATGAACCTCCTTGTTTTGTTTATGGAGCTCATAAGTATAATGTTGGATTGATCTGACACAAATATACGAAATAATACCGAATACAATAAAGTATTGTCTATTGGGTAAAACCATAAATGGTCTATCTACTCAAAAGCTATTTTCTGAAGAAAGAAAACACTTCTGGGATTGTCGCGCACAAGCCTGCTATTGCTGATTTTTTGATTGGCAGTAACAATAAAATAATTACCATACCAGTGAATAAGCCTGCTAAAATTTTCTTCGAGCAGCCTATCATTTGAAAAACGCATATCCAGGTTTGTTTTGGCTGGTTCACCAATTAGTTCCCCTTCGAGACTCATAAGTTTGCTATGCAGCACACCTTCGTGATAAGCTGCTGCCAATACGTCATTTTCGAGCAACGACACAAAAACATGACGATCAAGTTCGTAAGTTATCAAATCTCGTAGTTGGAAAGTATTTAGCCAATTTACCCCTCCACTCCTGTCGAATGAAACCAAAAGCGTGTTAAAAAACTGATAGCCCTCAAAAATGGTGTAGGTATAAGGAATTGGCCGTCCATAAAAATCGTAATCAATGCGCGACTCCACCCGATAGCGCGGACGGAAAGCCTCAGCCGAAAAAATAAACAAACTATCCTGACTGATTAACTGTGGCTCATAGAACTGAAAAGCAATCTCTGTTTCCTCGAGCCTGGCCTTGCCGCGCGACTGCTGTTGCCTGAGTCGCATCAGATCTTCACTTGCCAGTGCCACATCTATATTAGGCAAAGTGGCAAATGGATGATACTTGATATTGCTTTGCCCGTTAGCCTGCAGCTGCAGAAAAAACATGCCGGCAGCCTCACGTCCTATAGTTTCCTGAGCATTTTTAATAGCTGTGGGTTTGCTTTTTTCTCTTTCGTAAGTGCCGATGGCAACAAACCTTCCCTGCTGACTAAAAAACCCAACTGAAGCCAGATACCGATGTTGTTCATCTGCAACTTCAAAGCTGTTTATCAAACCTCCATTCAGATCAAAAAACAAAAAGATATCTGCTTCAAAGCGCTTATTACCAAAACGTTTTACAAATACACCAAATCGCTCATCAGATTGCATTACAGCAATTTCCTGTATTATATATTGGCCCTCAGCCAGAACATCAAGCGTTTTTAAGTTTCCTTTGGAGAGGTCGAAAAGTAACAAGTCAGCAAGATTATCTGCCAAATTGATCCCGATCAAAAGTTTATCTTTTTGCGCATCAAGCGTATTGATTTCTGACTGAGCAGGAAAATCTCCACCCATCAAACTAAACTTTTCAGTTTGCAAATGATAGCTTACAATTTCGTATGCAACAGACTCCTGTTTCTTCCCTGAATTATTGATAAATAAAACGATCAAACGCTCCTTTGTCGAAAGAATTTTATGGATACGCATACCTTCAGATAGCGCAACCAGCTTAACCCATTGTTCTGTAAGATTGGTGTCGAGTTTCGAAAAAAACCACTTCCGTTTATTATTTTCATCCAGCTCACTACTTTCATAAAAAAGCATCAGCCCATTTTCACCTAAAAGCTCATAACCATATGATTTGACGTCTAAACGCGTTGGCAGTTCGAGCCTTACCGGCTCATATTCCTGAGCCTGCGCAAAATGGCCAATAAATAAAACCAACAGAAAAATACAGGTGAAACGTTTCATTTGAACGAAATCATTTAGCAACAAAACGAAAGTACGGAATATTTATGATTTCCTTCCCGTAAAAAACAAAAACTGCACAAAGGAAATTTCCTTGTGCAGTTTTTGATCAGAAAATGAAAAAATTATTTTACAAATCGTGTGTGTGCAATTGTTCCGTTTTCAAAAACAAAGCTGATAACATAAACGCCTTGCTTTAGGTTTGCAGCATCAATACGATTTTGGCCGGCAACCAAATTATTACCGTAAACAACTTTACCACTCATATCCGTAATTTGAACATTCGCCTCTGAATCAAGGTTGAAGCGAATTTGATCTATTACTGGATTTGGATACAGTTTAACTGCTTCGGCAATCATTTCATTCAGGCCAACTGTTTCTTCTCCAATTACACGCACCCAGTCAACTTCCCAGGTAGAAGCAGCGGCAGTGGTAGAAGTATATTTAAATGCCACAAACAGTTTAGGATTAGCATAAGAAAGCACGTCCAGTGAACCTGATTCTGCCCATTCATATCCGCCTGGAGACCAGTCGAATTGATCGGTTAAATCAGTCCAGGAGAAATCATTTGGATTACCTTGTCCGTCATAATCACTTGATACCATCAGGCGAAGTGGATCACCATCAAAATTGTAAGCCGTGCGGAAACTGAGCGTTGCTGACTGCATATTGGTGAGATCCATTTCGGGGCTGATCAACCAGTCTTCATTAAGCAAAGCACCACCGGAATAGCCTGACATACGTGCAAACTGATCATCTCCAAAAGTGCTATGCGACCATTCCTGATCTCCAACAACGTTATAAGTACTCATCACACCCAAATCCTGATCAAAGGGCTCATTGAGCAACGTAACTGTATTTGATGTAGTTACAATAGCTTCTGGATAAGCTCCATCTGTTTTGTAATCAATATTTTCGCCCAAATTAGTATAAGGGAAAATAACAAAATGATAAGTTGTGGTAGCCTCCAAATTACTGAAGACATGCGATTCTTCGCCAAAAGGCACATTCCATGCGATGTATCCTAATGAAATATCCAGGTTATTGGCAACAGGAGTGCCATCAACAGGAAGATCAAAATTCAATCCTTTTGTTACCAGTGCTTCACCAAGAATAAGATAGGCATCCGGAAGCTGTTCACCAGTGGCATCAGTCCAGCTTAAACTTACTCCAACATCCTGAGGTTCAGCAGTAAAAGCAGTAGGATAATTTGTAGGCTCTGGTTTGATGATTAAATCACCACTGATGGAGAAATCATCATAAAAAACTGAACCGCCTAAATTACCGTCTTGTTTGTAAACACGCACTTCGAAACGAAATTTTGTAGCATTAGCAGGAGCTGTAAGCACCTGTGAATAATGCATCCAATCAGCATTATCTTCACTGTAAGTGCCAGGTCTCAAAACCTCTGCATCATCATCCAGATAGGTGTTACTTTCGTCCATCCAGTATGACCAGATACGGTGACGGGCAGCCGGATCATTATCCAAATAATAATATTCAATGGTATAAGTAGTTCCGGGAACAATTCCTTCAACATCCTGCTGAAAATCGAGTGTTCCATCACCTGAAGTGTGACGGGCAGCAAAACTTCCACCATGAACATTGGTTGATTCTTTGGAAATACTTTCGGCTTTAGTCCAGCCAGCAGGCTCGGTATCGGAGTTCCAAACTTCCAGATCACCATTTACTACAATGTTTTGGGCTTGAAGTGGCAGGAAAAATGCCACTAAAACCACACTTAAAAAAGTAAAAATTACTTGCTTCATAATGTAAAAATTTTAGAGAATAATTTCTTTAATCAGTTGGCAAAGTTAAGGATAAAATACTTGGCTCACAGATTAAAATAGCATTAAAAAAAGGCTGATCGTTACCGGATCAGCCCTTTACTATATGTTGAGATTAAGATAATTTTCTATTATTTCTTGTCGTCAACCTCTTCAAAATCCACATCAGTCACTTCGTCGTCGCCTCCTTGTCCGGCTGATGAGCCAGCGTTGGCATCAGCACCAGGCTGAGCGCCATCCTGTGTCTGTTGTGTGTTTTTGTACATCTCTTCACTTGCCGACTGCCAGATGCCGTTAAGCTTTTCCATTGCAGCATCTATAACAGGAATATCCTGGCTTTGATGTGCTTTTTTCAGCTCTTCGAGGGCACTTTCAATTTCTGACTTTTTATCAGCCGGAAGTTTATCACCGTATTCTTTCAACTGCTTTTCGGTTTGGAAAACCAAAGCATCAGCTGAATTTAGTTTGTCGATTTTCTCGCGCTCTTTTTTATCCGCTTCGGCATTGGCAGTTGCTTCGTCCTTCATTTTCTGGATTTCGGCATCAGTCAGTCCCGAAGAAGCTTCGATACGGATGCTCTGCGATTTTCCGGTTGCCTTGTCTTTAGCAGACACATGCAAGATACCATTGGAGTCAATATCAAAAGTTACTTCAATCTGCGGAACGCCGCGTGGTGCAGGTGGAATATCGTTCAGATGGAATCGTCCGATACTTTTATTCTGATTGGCCATCGGCCTTTCGCCCTGCAAAACGTGAATTTCAACAGAAGGTTGATTGTCAGCTGCAGTTGAGAAAGTTTCAGACTTTTTGGTCGGGATGGTTGTGTTCGACTCGATGAGTTTTGTCATCACACCACCAAGGGTTTCAATACCCAGGCTAAGTGGCGTAACGTCGAGCAACAGCACGTCTTTTACCTCTCCGGTAAGCACACCACCCTGAATAGCAGCTCCAACAGCAACTACTTCATCAGGATTTACACCTTTTGAAGGCTCTTTTCCGAAAAATTCTTTTACGATATTTTGAATTGCCGGGATACGTGTTGAACCACCAACCAAAATCACTTCATCTACATCGCTTGCAGTCATTCCGGCATCTTTAAGTGCCTGACGACAAGGTTCAATAGTTCCCCGAATCAAAGAATCGGTAAGCTGTTCAAATTTCGAACGGGTTAGCTTACGCACAAGGTGCTTTGGCACGCCATCAACTGGCATGATATAAGGCAGATTGATTTCAGTTTCGGTAGAACTGGAAAGTTCAATTTTTGCTTTTTCGGCTGCTTCCTTCAAACGCTGAAGTGCCATAGGATCTTTGCGAAGATCAAGACCTTCATCTTTTTTAAATTCGTCAGCAAGCCACTGAATCACAGCATCATCAAAATCGTCGCCGCCAAGATGTGTATTACCATTGGTTGATTTTACTTCGAATACTCCTTCACCTAATTCAAGGATTGAGATATCAAAAGTTCCGCCACCAAGGTCGAATACTGCAACTTTTACATCATTTTTCTTTTTATCCAAACCATATGCAAGAGCTGCAGCAGTAGGTTCGTTTATGATACGTCTCACTTTCAAACCAGCCACTTCACCAGCTTCTTTAGTTGCCTGTCGCTGAGAATCGCTAAAATAAGCCGGAACAGTAATTACCGCTTCTGTTACCGTTTGACCCAGATAATCTTCAGCAGTTTTCTTCATTTTCTGAAGCACCATTGCCGAAATTTCCTGCGGTGTGTACATGCGATCATCTATCTGAACACGTGGTGTATTATTTTGTCCTTTAACAACTTTATAAGGTACGCGGCCAACTTCTTTAGAAACCTGATCAAATGTCTCTCCCATGAAACGCTTGATCGAAGAAATGGTCTTCTCAGGATTTGTGATAGCCTGACGCTTGGCAGGATCACCCACTTTGCGTTCGCCATTTTCGGTAAAAGCAACAATTGAAGGGGTCGTACGACGGCCTTCGCTGTTCGGGATTACAACCGGCTCGTTACCTTCCATTACTGCAACGCATGAGTTGGTTGTTCCAAGGTCAATTCCAATTATTTTTCCCATTTAGTTTTCCTCCTTTTTATCAAATTTATTTTCAATTCTTAAGCTTTGACAAGTGTTTTGTCAAGGATTGTGCCAAAACTAAAAGTGCAATAAAAGTACTTTATCAAGAACAAAAGAGTTTTCTGGCTTAGAAAATTTCTAAGTCAAATTCAATTGATTATGAATATGTTAATGAATTATCGATGCCACTATTCGAGCAGCAGATAACTTGAATGACAAAAAGACAGTCTGGAATAAAAAAAGTGTGTCAGAATCAATTAACGATTAAGCACAAAGCCCCAGTTGTAATCCTCAACCAGTTTGGTTTCACTCAGTACACTCAGGCTGTAAGTTTGCAGTGCCTGGCGTCTGGCAGAAAAAATACCGTAGCCATTTTCAATATTGGTGTACTGTGGGATTTCCTGAACGATGCTGTTTGAGGGAGCATTCACATCAATAAAAGTGCTCAGCTCTTCACCCCCAGCCGAAATAGTTAGTAAAACTTCATCAGCCCAACGCCTTACGTTAAGCACATCATCGAGCTCCTGACCTAATCGGGCATAAAACTCTGATCCCATATAGCTTACACTCATGCCCTCGCCTCCATCGAGCGTCTGCGCCTGGCGTGTTCCCAAATTCCAGTTCATAGTTTTATAAACCGTATCAGGACTGCCCGGTCTTAACTCTTTATAATAAAACTTGAGGTTAACCTCGTAACGTCTGCCGCCACGAGCCGAATTCCATTCAATTTGAGTAGCAACCGTTGAAGCAAAATTGATCCGGTTAACGGGTCTGAGGATGCCAAATGAACCTATCATATCGGTTTCAGCTTCTATGGCTTTTTCCTCGGGGGCAACCTTAAGGGTATATTTTGCATTTGCATCTAAAGATGCAGTGGTATAATACAATAACTGACTTGGAAAATAGAAAATCGAATCTCCGGGCAATTTGTCATGAATAGTTATTGTATCCAAAATTATGGGATTAAGGTCGACACTGTTTTTTCTGCCTTGCAGCACCACATTCAGCTTTTCAGCATAATTGCTCGAATCTGGATCTTTAGCAATCTCAAGGGCATTTCCGGGCCCCAAAAAAGCTTTGGTTATCTTCACAAAATTGGTGTCCTGTCCGGCATCAAGCAAGCCATAAACAATGGTAATATCTTTATAATCAGCATATAAATCCACATCTGTGCTGCAAGAACTGATTCCGGCCAGCAAAGATGCCAATACTATAAATGACAGGAAGTTATTTTTGAATTTCATTAGTTTCGACAATTAAATTTTGAAAACAACAACAAAAACCAGCACTTCTGGAATGCTGAGAACGGACAAAATTACGATATATTTTCTCCTGCACAAACACTGACCAGTAAACGGTTGTGGATGACCTGATAAATGAATGCTTTGAATAAAAATTTAACATGCCGTATTTTTTGACACCTTTAAACGAACACAAAATGTAAACCCTGTCAGCTAAAAACCTTTACTTTTGCCTCATTAATACAAAACATTATGTATTCTTCGAAAGATATCCCAAAGATTACCACTCATGGCTTCCAGGAGATGAAGCAAGGTGAAAAAGATTGCTATACGACAGCCTACGATTATTCGATGGCTGATTACAGATGAAGCCACGGCATTGACGTGATTTTAGTTGGCGACAGTGCTTCCAACGTTATGGCTGGTTATAAAACAACTTTTGCCAATCACACTAAATGAGATGATTTATCACGCCAGTTCGGTAGCGCGTGCTGTGCAACGATCTCTGGTTGTTGTGGATATGCCTTTCCGGGACTTATCAGGGCAATTCAAAGAGGCACTTTCGTCGGCAATTCGTATTATGAAGAATCCCGGGCGCCAATGCTATTAAGCTGGAAGGCGGAGAAGAAATTGTGGAATCTGTCGACAGGATTCTTAGCGCAGGTGACTACCCTATCATTAATGCCATCTTGGGCTACTCCTCAGAAGCATCAAATAAATTTGGAACATGTGGTAGAGAGCCACCGATGATAAAGCTGAAAAATTACGGCGTGACGCTAAGATTCTGGAACAGGCCGGTTTGTTTTGGTATTGTTCTCGAAAAATTCCTGCATCTACGCCGACAAGTAACACAAAGTGTCAGGGAATACCTACCATTGGTATCGGTGCAGAAATCAGGTTGACGGGCAGGTGCTGGTTTTGCACATGATATCTCGCATTAATCTGAAATTTTCCTTGGAATTCTTCGTCGTTATCATAATCTGCATGATGAAATCAAAACGGCTGTATTCAGTTATATCCAGCGATGTAAAAACTTCTGATTTCCCAAATGAAAGGGAACAATATTAGATTTTTCGTTAGAACTTTTAGCTTATGCCTCATCCGTTTGAATCACGAATTTTATTCGAGAACAATCATCTTTTAGTGATCAACAAACGGCCATCGAATTGTACGGGGCGATAAAACCGGCGATAAATGCTTGCTGGATGAAGCTGCTGATTACCTGAAATGGAAAGAAATAAATCAGGAGCAGCTTTGTTGGGCTGGTTCACCGCATCCGACTGGCGACCAGTAAGCGGAGTGTGTTATTACTGGCAAAAACAAGTAAGGCACTGAGCAGGTTGACCATACAATTAAAAAAGATAAAGCTGGCAGAAGATATACCTGGCATTGGTTAAAAACATGCCGCCAAATCACGCGACAGCCTCACCCATTACCTTAAAAAGACGAAAAACAGAACAAATCCTATGTTGTTGCACCCGAAACCACAGGCGCAAAACAAGCCAAATTAAATTACAAATTGATTGGTTCGCTGGATTATTACTCAATGCTCGAGGGTTGAATTACTTACCGGCAGGCATCATCAAATCAGGGTTCAACTGTCAGCAATTGGCTGCCCAATCAAGGAGATCTTAAATATGGTAAACGATCAAACCCTGACGCTTCAATTAGTCTTGTGCTGGAAACTAAGTTTTATGCATCCCGTATCGAAAGAAGTTATTACTATCAGCTCCACTTCCAAACAGACCCTGGACAAGGTGCTCGGCAAATACTTTAATCTCTTTTACACATAATGTTAAAAATCCATACTTCTGAATAATTCCTAAGGACAAATTTTTTGATACAAGCTGCTCCCCTTGGCCTAATCACCAAATCTACGGTAAATTACGGATACAAATAAGTGTTTTACCACATTAAACTAACTCTATCACCGCTTCTACTTTTGTACCATATTCATTATTAGTACAGAAACCTCAAGAAACTTATGATTATATGAGAGGCCTTACTTCAGTTAGACTTCAGAAAAATCAGTCAAATAGCAATGGCAGCCATCTTTATTGCAGCACCTTTAGCTGTTTTCAAACGATGTGAAAGGATGGACGATGTACGCCAGATCAGTAATCCATAATCAGAACATAATCAAAATATGTTATTTCGGTTGGACGATTAATGGCGGATCAGACGATTTCACTCGCTCGTCGGCGATATCACAACTACGATTGGGCTGGGCGTAGCCGTACAGCTGATGGATATAATTGTTCGTTGTTCAGTGATGCAGGTACCGTTGAATTGAAAGGCGTGCGCTTGCCAAAACAATCAAACAACAGTTACACTTTTACCCCATCGCTTACGAATCCAACCGGTATTGATTTGAGTGGCGACATCACCTGGAATGTTTCTGGCAATGGCGATGTGCCGGCCTTCCACCACATGCCGTTACCACAGCATTCCCCAGCGTTAGTTGCTATCGCAGCAGTTCCGACATATTTGCAAATCAGGCTACACCTAACTGTGGCATCTGTCAACAATGCAGACTCAGTTTATTTTCAAGTAGGAAGCGTGGTAAAGTTCTTCCCGGAAATGCAATGCGTGCCAGTTTTCTGCAGATGATCTCTCATTCAGATCTGGGCACAAGGACAGTCAATCGTTCAGGTGGCACACTATTAAATGAGCAACGCACAATATGGTGGAGAAAAACCTATTATTTCATCAACGAAAGTACAAGCAGCATCTCAGCCAATATCACCAACTAAACAAGGTTAATTTTTAACACATTCAATGCCTGTGAATATTTCACAGGCATTTTTTTAATGAGCTGTACCTTTTAAACATTCCTGGTGAAAGTTCCTCTTCCAAAAATTGCTTTCCTTTGCAAAGCTCCCAAAATGCAATAAACTCGCCTCTGCCAAATGAAACAATACCTCAGCCTATTCTTTGATTTATTCATTAATTTCAGGATCATTCTGCCACTTCATTCACAATGGGTTACCTAAAATCATCATAAATCAAGACTCAACAAAATATACGACACCTGCTTTCGGGGCGATCACTTTTGATATGGATACTGCCGTCACCGAAAAGTGATGCTGTATATTGAAGTAAAAAATCTTTCTCCCCATTTTTTCCTGACAGGTATGTCCACAACTCCAACGGAATAAGCAAAAATAATCTGATCGTTTTTGATGAGCCACAGCAAAGTTTTCGCATCGAATCTGTCAAGCCAGATCATTTTAAACAGGCTTACCTTATTCATACACCTGACATGACTACCGAAATTAAGCCAAAAATACAAGCTACGGATAGCTGTGCACATCCACCGATGGTTATTGCAGGAAGTGTGGCGCGCAGGTTTGCCTGATCCTGATTACGAGCGAATTCCAAACTATTATCAGGCATCAGATTATTCATCATTCCGGCAACGGATAATAGCTCACAGATTATGCAATCTGATTCGCAGCATTTATCTTTATCATACGGAAGTAAATGGCTGGTCAGATATAGGCTACAATTACCTGATCAGTCCCGATGGCAGTTTGTTCGCCGGCCGAGATCCGGGTGAAAGTCTGGATCAGGATGATGTGGTAGAATACTTTTTGTGCATCAAATACCAGTACTATGGGAATTTGCATGCTGGGAAATTTCATAGACAGTTGCCAGCATCAAACACTTTCAACCTTAAACCAGTTAATCAGCTGGAAAGCAATCGCATCAAGCCGCGATCCTGAAGGCCTCAACCACCATCCTCTCAGCAGCCCAGATTTAGGCACTATTGCAGGCCATCGCGATGGCTGTGCAACCAACTGTCGGGGAGATTCACTGGCGTCCAAATTTGCTCAAATACGCACTAAGCCTTGAAACGCTTTATAGTTACGGTGTTTTCCCGGAGTTTAAGCACACACTCCAACAATTCTTACCGACTTGAAGATTTTCCCAAACCCCTCGAATAAATCTACAATAAGTACAGCTCATCTCAATCTTCAAAGGCTATTTTGTTTGATATTTTAGAAATCAACTGGCAGTTTGGGATAATCTGGCTGAAAAAACACCCTTCAACTGCCTTCAAATATTAAAGAAGGACTTTACATTATTCTAATTTATTACAAGCAGCGGAAGGGTGATATCTCAAAAAATATTAGTGACCGAATAACTTTGAGTAGTTTTCGATATTTTCAGGTAACCTTCTTAAAGATTAATACGTAAGAAATAGTATTTTTGTTTATTATTGTTACCTACTAAAATGACAGGTTATACCTAGATACTGATGGAGAAATCAGACAAAACAATGCCAAGCCCTACAGGCGAAATTTCATCGCTGAAGCATACTGTATCGAAACTTCAGGAACAATTGCACCTGCAAAATCGGCGTCGGAAAAGATATGGAGCATCGTTTGGCAGTTACGATCAACAATATCCCGCTTGCCATTTTAAATCTCGATCGGTTTGGATATATCACTGCTGCCAATCCGGCTTTTCTAAAGCTTTTGATACCACCGCTGCAAACATCATCAATAAGATGAATGTGAAGCATTTTCCTCCATTTCAGGGCACAGAACTCAGCCTAAAGATCAGTCAGATGATCGACAACAAGACAGGTTTTGATATTGAGGCACCCTTTCCGCTCAACAAAGATAAAGACACCTTCTTTAAATGTCGTGGCACGGTTGTGTCCACAACAAAATAAGGCGATGCCCTTTCTTTTATTTTAATCATCGAGTGATGTTTCGAAGCGAAAAATGACAGAGTATGAGCTCATTAAAGCCTCGAAAAGAGCTGAAGAATCTGATAAACTCAAAACAGCTTTTTAACAAGCATGTCGCACGAAATCAGAACACCCATGAATCACATCATTGGCTTTGTTGATTTTTTGCGCGATCCGGAGTGCCTGCTCACGAAAGGGAAGAATATTCCACAAATTGTGAGCCCAACCCGGGCAGGTTTTACTCAGGCTGATCGACGATATTATCAGTCATTGCTAAGATTGAGGCCGGTCAGATGCGGCTACCTGAAATAATTTTGTGCTAAACGAACTCATGCACAACCTCTATCGATCCTACGATCAGTTGCGCACAAAAAACAAACAAAATCTACAGTTTAAATTGACTACACCTCACAATATCAGTAATATAACTGTAAATATGACGTCCTGTGAGACTTCAGCAAATTTTAAACGTCCTGCTTGATAACGCTTTCAAATTTACTGATAGTGGCATTATAGAAATGGGTTATAAATAACGAATAATCAGCTGCAATTTTTTGTAAAAGATACCAGCGTGAGGATAAGCCCCGACAAACATGAGTTGATTTTTAAGCGTTTCCGGCAGCTCGACTATAGCAGCACTAAAAAATACGGCGGCACAGGGCTTGGACTTTCCATCATCAAAGGGATTAATCGATCTATTAGAAGGATCACTTGAATTGGATTCCAACACTCAACACTGGATCATGCTTTCGTTTTTACACTTCCATCAGCCATTGTTCAAATTGAACACAAGGAAATTCAAATTACTGACAAACAAAAACATGCTTATCATTGGCCTGAAAAACAAATTTTAATTGTTGAGCCAGACGAACCAATTATAATTTGCTCATGATTATGTTGCGCCCTTCACAAGTGAAAATCCTTTGGGCTATGGACGGACAGGAAGCCATCGACATGATAAAAGAGGGAAGAAGAACAAATTGATTTAATTTTAATGGACATCAGACTACCCAGGATAAATGGCTATCAAGCCACAGAAACCATTAAAAATATCAAGCCTTCTGTTCCGATAATAGCCCAAACAGCCTACGCGATGGATATTGAGATTCAAAGGGCCGAAAAAGCAAGATGCGATGGTTCATCACCAAGCCTATTGATCGCAATCAACTCCTCGAAACGATGTATTCCTTTCTTGGATAACTACTTATGACAGGTTTTTAGCAATAAAGCTTGAACCTGACTGCCTCCCCGCTGTGCCAAGTATCACGTCAAGAATTGTTATGGTTTTCGTTGAACAGCATAGGATTCAAACCTTCAAAATCCTGTTTGCAGCATAACAATGTGCTTATAGCATTTCCTCATTTTAGGGCCACCGAGTTATATTGACTGATCTTTGTGAAAAGCCTCAATAATAAGCAAGCCACCAGGTACGAGACTTTTTACTAATTTGCCTGATGAACGGCTTGTCTGATCTGAACAGGCAGATGCGCGAAAATCAAAGCAACAGCATCCGTAGGTGTTTTCGGACACCTTAAGCTGCGCAAGATCCTGAATCTGATAATCAATCCGGTTTTCGTTGCTGATAAGTTTTAATGCCTTTGCTTTTCCGGAAATACTGTAATCCACAGCAGTAACATCCCATCCAACAGTAGCTGCCCACACTGCATTACGGCCTTCACCCTCGCCGGGCAACAATAGCCTTCCGGGAAGTATTCTAGAAGGAATTTCACGAAAAAATACATTAGGAGCCTCACCATAAATATAGGCTTCCTGCAGCGAAACGTTCGTCCCAAATAATTTCATAAGGCTCAAAACAATAAGACTGAATTATTGTTCAACAGACATTATTCTGCATTATTGCAAGCTGTAATTTGCTAAATTTGCTGCGGAAACAATATTTATACTAAACAAAGGCATTGGATGTAATTGCACAAAATGAAAAACTTACTAATCCTGATGGTGCTTGGCCTAGGATTGTTTCGCATGGAAGCGAAAGCTGATGAAGGCATGTGGATTCCGATGTTTATCGACCGCCTGAATTATGAAAGACATGCGAAAAAATGGGACTTCAGCTTACAGCAGAAGAAATCTACAGTGTTAATCAGGGTAGCCTGAAAGATGCCATCGTGATTTTTGTGAGGTTGCACCGGTGAAATCGACTTTCAGATCAGGGACTTTTGCTTACTAACCACCACTGCGGTTATGGCTCGGTCAGTCTGTAAGTACCGTTGAAAACGATTATCTTTCTGATGGTTTTCTGGGCCAAAAACATGGAAGAAGAAATTCGGTTCCGGGTCTTACAGCGCAATTTCTCATTCGCATGGACGATGTTACCAGCCGCATGCTCGAAGGCGTTACTGCTGAGATGACAGAAAAGAACGCAGTAAAACTTAACGCGAAAACCGTCGTGCTATCGTAGATGAAGCCGCAAAGACACTACAATGCAGTTGTAAAAGATTATTGCCTGGAAGACGCGGGTACATCTGCTCGCCACGACCTTCAAAGATATACGTCTTGCAGGTACGCCTCCCGAAGCCATCGGAAAGATTTGGCGCCGATACCGACAACTGGATGTGGCCACGCCATACCGGCGATTTCTCAATTTTAGAGTTTATGCCGGCCTGAACAATAAACCTGCTGAATATAGCACTGACAATAAACCTTTTAAGCCGCCATTTCCTGCCAGTTTCTATTGCCGGCATCGAGAGTGATTTCATAGCAGTTGTGGAAACCCAGGTAGCACTGACAGATGCCTTACTTCATGGGGTGTTGATCTGGCCGTGGAAGGAAAGCAATCCTGCCATCGTAAAATTCGCGAAAAACTCCCGTATCATGCGCAGAGGAATGGATGCAAGCGAAAAAACACGCCTGCAATATGCTTCTAAATATGCCGGAACAGCCAACTACTGGAAATATTTCATCGGCCAGACCAAAGGCCTGAAACGCCTGAAAGTGGCTGACAAAAAACGTCGTATTGAAGCTGACTTCAATCAGTGGCTCAATCAGCAATCCTGCCATGAATAACAAATATGGTGAGGCTCTTCCATTGATCGAAAATGCATATCAAACCATCGGCGAATACAACCTTGCACGCTAATGTTTCTCGTGATGGGCTTGCGCGGACCACAAGAAATCCTGGGTTTGCCAACCGTTTCCAATCGCCTTGCCGAACTGCTGGCTGAAAAAGATGCTGACGAAACTGCTATCAAGCAGCAAACTGATAGACTTAAAAGAAGTGCTGTTGAAGATCACTTCAAAAACTATAATACTGGTGATCAAAATATGCTAGTAAGCATGATGCAGATGTATTGCGAAAATGTTCCGGCTGATCAACAACCCGAAGCACTTAAAGAAATGGTAAAAAGTATAAAAGGGATTATAATGCTTTTGCAGCTGATGTCTTCAAAATCTGCTTTTACCCGAGAATCAAGCGTAAACGCTTTACTTGAAAATCAAAAGCTAAAACCATTGAAAAAGATCCTGCATACGAGATGGTGCATGCTTTTGTTCAGCCTACAACGAAATGATGGCTAAAACAGGTGATGCCTATGACAATCTCGACAAAGGCAACCGATTGTTTATAGCTGGCCTGCCTGCGCGAGATGCAGCCCGATAAAGTTTTATCCCAATGCTAACTTCGGCACAAGGACTGACTGCTACAGGTGAGTGCAGGATTACTATCCGGCTGATGCTGTTCACTATGATTATATTACCACTACCGAAGGCATTCTTTTGAAAAAATTCCATCTACTTGGGAATTTGTTGACAACGATCGCCTGAAGAAATCATTGAAACCAAGACTACAGGCGGTATGCCAATAAAGACGGCAGCATGACGAGTAAATATGCTTACAACACACGATATCACCGGAGGAAATTCCGGAAGCCCTGTGATTGATGCCAAAGGCCGCCTGATTGGATTGGCTTTTGATGGCAACTGGGAAGCTATGAGTGGCGATATCGCCTTTGAGCCTGAGCTACAGCGCACAATCAATGTCGATATTCGTTATGTATTGCTTATTATCGACAAATTGCAGGAGCACAAACCTGATTGACGAAAATGGTGATTGTAAAGATCGTCCGGTTTTGAAAACTGAAAAGCTGAAAAAGCTGTAGAAGAAGCTGTTATGGTTGAATAACAGCGACAAAAATAATCTAAAAATCCCGGCGGTATTGCACTCGCCGGGATTTTCTTTCTCATTCATTCAAAATATAATTTTACCGTTTGCGTTTCATGCTCATGCTGAAACATTTTGGTTTTGCTCATACTTTTTCTCACATCGCTACAGCTCCTGGCAACGCAAGCTGAACCCGACTGAAACAAATCGAGGTAACTCAAAAAGGCCCAAAGTTACAATCAATCGATGCGCTCGCTGACTTTATCCATAGTTTTCTTTCCCGAAGATAAAGAATCCGCAGCAGCCATTTTATTGGTGGCTCAGTAACAACATCACTTACGATTTGCAAGCTTACCGGCAAGCTGAAATACACGAAACGAAAGCCCTCAGATAATTATCAGACGTACTTTTAAACAGCGCAAAGGCGTGTGCGAAGGCTATGCAGGAATAATGGACAGCGATCGCTCAGGCTTCTGCGTATTCAACCTTTCGGCATTGGGCTATACCCGTCAAGGGAAATCATTAGTCGGTGCCACACGCCTGGGTGGCTACAAAAATTGACCAAAAATGGATGCTGTTTGAATCCAACATGGGCAGCAGGATCACTTATTGGCAAACGCTTTGAAACCCGATTTGATCCGGGCTTTTTCTGGTAAAACCTGAGCAAATGCGGCTTACTCACATGCCATACGATCCAATCTGGCAATTTGCTTGAGCAGCCACTTTCATCAAGTTTCATCAAAGTAAGTTTCAACAAACAGATTTGATTGGGGTTTTTCGCTTTTACAGATTCCATAGCAGCCCATGAAAATTTAGATCCAGAATGCCCAAATGCTTGCCGAATATCACCGCATTCTTCGCTATTACTATACATAAAGCCATAAACACACATCTTGATTTTTATCTCAAAACCTCGAGATTGCCCGCTACAATCAGGAAGTTGATTTACTGAATCGAGCGACTACAAGCTATAATCAGGCTGCAACATCCTACCAGCGAATGGGTTGACTGGCAGCAGCGAAACGGGCCGCGTAATTCAGAAACAAGTGACCGCTTGCTACTTGATTCAGGCAAAAACTGGCCAGCAGATGAACTGCAGACATTGCAACAAGCTTCGCCCGAACTCCGCAAAGGCGTTCGCTCGCTCGAAAAAGCCGTCAACTCCTTAAAAATCAGCTGGAAAAAGAGGATTGAGGTTTGAGTGAAATTAAATTCAATAGATTTTGTAAAGAAAAACAGTTTCATTTTTTCTTACCTTTGACAAATTGATACTGTGTGATCAATATGTTTACCTGACCAAAAGCATTGATTCGACCAAAGCAATTAATCTATAAAGAGCAAAAGTATATTAAAAGCAATCCAATTAGTCATTAAATGAATCCACTAAGTCATATTTTTTTCAAAGTATTCGACTCAAGATTAAGGCAAAAAATATAAAATGAAAAATTTTGGAAAAACTATAAAACTCTTTCCTGTGATGGTGATCAAACAGAAATGAACAGAACTTTCAGGTTCAGATTTGCAAACAATCAAATAAAAAGATGAATGTTCAGGTAGGTCAGTTTAAATAATCTGGTTTATCTGCTTTTCGGGAAAAGACGAAACAGGTAAAGATCTTGTTTACATAGAGGAAGCTGAAATTGTTCTAAAAGATTAACGCAACATTTAACTCAAAAAGATTTCTGAATGAAGCTATTGTCTTCATTAGTAAAGACGAAAATTTAAACAAAGCTCACATCAAATATCTTGAAAACGGATTATTTGAAATTGCTAAAAAGTTAATCGATACCAACTAGATAACACAACAATCCCCACACAATCTTCAATTTCGGAACCTGACAGAGCTGAAATGGAAGAATTTATAGAGAATATTAAAATCATAATAAATACACTCGGTCATAAGGTTTTGAAAAGAGAAAGTGGCAAGGCCACCAGCAAGAGCAAAGAAACCTTTTCATTCAAGCAGCGCGTGGAGCAGATGCACAGGGAGAACCAACATCAACGATATGGTTTTGTGGTCTTGAAAAGGTTCTAAAATTGCAAATTCAACAGTGCACTTCACTTTCTTTAAAATTTACTTCGTTTAAGAACTCATTATTTGATGAAATGAATATTCAAAATATTAATGGAATCTATGAATTATCAGAAGATTTTGTTTTCGAGTCCAAGCACCTTAGCTGTTGTTGTTCCTAGGTAGAAATGCTAATGGATTAACCGAGTGGAAGCTAAAAAGATGGAACTACACTAGAAACTTTCGAATCGAAAGACACATAACCACAAAATGCAGTGGCACTAAAACCAGACAAATGTAAATGTTTTATGCTTTTAATCTCACCCTCTCAAAGCCCTGACTCAAGCTCAGTAGCTCGGCGATGTCATAATTCTTCATCCGCTCTTCCTGATTTTGTATTTGATGCCGTCTAATATCATCTGCCATACAAAACGGACAAGCTGTGGCTATGATATCGCTCCGGTTGCAATAGCCTCTTCGGTGCGCTCGATGACTTCCTTGTCGCCTTTTTCGGCTTCTTTAAACATTTGTCCGCCGCCGGCTCTAACATAATCCAAAACTTTTATTGCGTTTCATCTCAACCTTTACAGAAGGTATGGCATCCAGCACCGAACGCGGCGCCTCATATTCGCCATTGCCCCTGCCCAGGTAACAGGATCATGAAACACGATTTTTTGGAAGCAAAAGTTTGGAAACGTCTTTAAAATCGCCGGCTTTCTGCCGCTTTCGGCCAAAAACTGCGAATGATGCCAAACCTCATAATGTCCACCCGGCTCAGGATACTCATTTTTAAGCGTGTTGAAATCCATCGTGGGCAACAGGTCACGATCTTTTTCACTTCATACCCATTCAATATTTCAATATTTTGCAGGGCCTGCATCTGAAAAAGCATCTCATTCCCAGCCCGACGAACCCATCTCCGCTATCGGATTCTTCTACCCTAACACGGCATAATCAACGCCCAAATAAGTGAGCAGTTTCACAAATTCGCGGCTAACCTTTTTATAGCGATCATCGAAAGCACCTGCCGATCCCCACCCAGAAAAGCCATTCGGGCTTGCGTCCTGTAGCTGCCAGATCGGCTATAACAGGTACTAAGTTTTATTTTATTTTCTGTCATTACACTTTTTCTTTAGTCGTTCCTATTCACTTTGTTTTCACGCTTTTGGTTCATATACAAATCCTCAGCCCAGTTCAAACGGGTCTTCAGGTGAAAACTGCCAGGGAGCTCCATTATTCTCGATATTCGTAAAAGCGGTATTCAATCCCGAAGGTGCTGGATTGCTCAAAACTAGTGCGACGTATATCGAGAATAAGCGAAAGACTGGTTGATATTGATCGGGCATTCCTGCACACAGGCATTACACATGGTACAGGCCCACAATTCCTCTTCGGAAATATAATCTCCAATCAAAGATTTTCCGTCATCAAAAGCTGCACCTTCTTTCATCAGTCCTGCACCTTTTTCTTTCATACGAGCCCTTATATCCATCATGATTTTACGTGGTGAAAGCAATTTGCCAGTGATCATATGGCCGGACAAACAGCTGTGCATCGGCCACATTGATGCGTGGAGCATTCGCCTCATTCACTTTAGTTGATCATTGCATCAAATTTGCGTGGTTGCTGCAAATGGAAATATCAATGACGTCAAAAACTGATTGCTGGCGGATCGACATCAGTTTTCGCTTACCACATTGTTTCCGTATTATCCATATAAGGAGTTCAAGTAATCCTAATGTTGCGAACATTTCAACCACCACATGAGGGAGTGCTGCTCTGAGTAAAACGATGACTAATGAGATCAATGGTCTTTCGAGAAGTTATCAATTCGAAACGATATGAAAATAATGCCTTGATCAGACATTCCGGCAAAAGATCAGCCAGACTTTGACTCACCGGATAAACACCTTCAAAATCAGTCAGCATTTGCATCTCGAGGGAGGTAAAAAGTATTCATTCCCAGCAGACTAAGCATCAACAGTAGAATGAATGAAAGCGCCAGATTAACATCGGCTTGCTTCAGAAACAGTTTCATCTCAGGGCCATAAAAACGTTTCACGTGGGGAAAAGTCGCCTGATAAAAACACCAAAATGGACAAGGGCGATTATGGCGGCAAATAAATCACCCGAAGCCATCAAAAATCGCCGAACTTATTAAAACAACCAAAACTCCTCCTGTACCGAAAAAGCCCGTCGACAACCATCTCTCGATGCTGCCAAAAAAATATCACCATAAAGCCCAGAATACCAGTGCATGCAAAAATCCCATCACCGGATGGCGGAAAATTTTCTGCTGAGCAATGGCAACTTTTAAGGTTTCTCTGCTGAAGCGGGCCGGAAAGTCTGAAATTGCTTTCTTATGAGTATATCTGAAGTTGAAAAAACGCGCCGCATCGTAAAAGCAAACACCCCAAGGGTAATCAACGACTCAGCGCAAACAAGATTTGTGCAGTCATAAAGCAATTTTTGGTTCAAATAGCCCTGCAATAATACCTGTTCGAGACACAAAACCCCACTGATTCAGCGCAAGAACCAGAAATTCATTGATATTTAATACATAACATGATGTAAATGCTAATGTTAAATGGTCACAGCACTGCCAAATTTAGATTGATTTTGAATAAAATTTTGTGTACTATTCATTCCATATATCTGGAAAGCAGCAACAACTCAGCTTGCAATAAAATGCAGATTACAAACCCTTTATTACGCTAAAACCTGTCTATTTGTAGCAACTCCAAAGAATATGATACTCTCCAGCTGCTCATGGTTTTTACCCTTACCGCAGTGCTATTTCAGGCCAAAACAGAAAATACCATAACCCTTTGGATGACAATACAGTTTGGATAAGCCAACTTTCTTTTTCATCGCTTTATCAACCAGATCGTTACGAAGCGCTTGGCGATTCGAAACACTGATAATCCACTCAAACGAGCCGGAAAGCTCATACTGCTGGATGCCATTGCAGACAGTGTTTCCAGAAGCCTGATTCTTGATACCGGATCCGCAGGGGACTTGTTCTCCTTAGTATTTATTTCGAGACGGACGGCCCAAGCACGGATATGTAACGGTGGCGTAACTGGAAAACTAAGGCAGTGCAGCAAAAAAATTAAATTAAAGCTTCAATTTAACGAACTGAGCTATCAAAATATCCCGCAGACCTCTCTGATCTTGGCCATCTCTCGAATCAGCAAGGCAAACAAAAATCATCCGGTTTTTTCCGGGCTGGTTTTATTTCGTGATTTTGAAATTGTACTCGACTTGCAAAACAATGTGATGGAACTTCATGCCTCAACAAGATGGAGAGCGTTTGAACAATAACCACCGCCGGTTCCCGAATCTTGAACTCTCCATTTACAACTATAGTGAAGTGTATTTTGTTGAAGGAAAAAATCAGCAACAAACGATACACCTTTTGTCTCGATACAGGGGCCGAAGCCAATGTGTTGCATAATTATCTCCCGGATAAAATCATGAACACCATAACGATTCTCAGAAGAAACAAACTGCGTGGTTCGGGTAAACAATCAACGGAAGTTTATTACGGCCTGATGAACGACTTCAACATTGGAGGGAGGTCTATTAATGGCATGCAAACACTGATAACTAACCTCAATGCTATGAGCGAAGCTTATGGCCAACAAATTGACGGCATGTTGGGGTGTGCCTTCTTCGAGAAAGGTGTTTTTTACTTCAATACAACAAAAAAAACACTTGGTATTTGTTTCTATAAAGCTGATGTGCCATGAAAAAACTGATGCTATTCTACCTATTATTTGTGCTAAGCCTGCTTTTATCAGCTCAGGACTTTTCAAAAGGCGCGCGCATACACAACGGTCAATTTCAATTGATTGTTGAGCTTGGAATAAGCCTTGACGAACAAAATGATTTTGTGCAGCAATATGATCTTGACAGTTTGATGGCAGCCAAGCTCTTCCGGCAGAATTTTCGCTACATCAACGATTCCACAGACTGGAAAGTAAGTTTGATTTCACCTGATAAAGTTTTACTTACCAAAGCACTGTCAGCACAAAGCCAAGCAGAACCTGATCTTTCGGCTATCATCCTTTCCGAAATTTTCGCACAGGAGAGTCCTTTTCCGGTTCCGGCTGACCTGACAGCAAATTATGGCATCAACCGGCTGCTGGATGCTTATGCCTTTCAGCAATATCAAAATGAAAGCTGCTTTTTTCTGCGCGGACATAAAAAAGCAAACAAAGTGGTGCTGGCGGGTTCGTTCAATAACTGGAACACCATGCAAAATACCATGCAAAAAACAGATAGCGGATGGGTTAGCTGTATGCCACTTAGCCCTGGCAAGCACACCTATAAATACATCATTGACGGGCGCTGGCACGAAGATCCGGCCAATCAACAAACTGAAAACAATGAACATGGCACAGTTAATTCTGTAGTGTTTGTTTACAATTACAACTTTGAACTAACTGGTTTTCATGAAGCTGCAAAAGTTTATCTTGCTGGCAGTTTCAACAGCTGGAATCCGGAAGAGCTTCGCATGCAAAAAACCGAATCGGGCTGGCAAATCCCAATGTTTCTACGCAAGGGAACCTATTCCTACAAATTTATTGTGGATGGCAGCTGGATACTTGATCCTGACAATCCTGATCAGCTAGCTGATAGCAGAGGCAACACTAATTCTGTACTAAGTTTTGGTAACAAAATGCAATTCATTCTACCTGGTTATAAAGATGCTAAAAAAGTGGTGCTCAGCGGCTCGTTCAACAATTGGAATCCAGATGAAATACAACTCGAACGCACGCCTTACGGATGGGAAACTACCTATGCCATGGCTCCAGGCTTGCACGAATATAAATATGTTGTTGACGGCCAATGGTTGCATGACCCAGCAAACCCATATACCACAGGCGAGCCCCCCTACCTGAACTCGCTAATTGCCATCGACCCCAATCACATCTTTGTTCTGGAAGGAAACAGTGATGCCATAGAAGTACTTGTTTCGGGGTCATTTAATGGCTGGCGCAAAGACGGCTACCGCATGCAGCGCCGCAACAACAGCTGGATTTTCCCAATTCATCTGCAGCCTGGCCGATATACTTACAAATTCGTTATCGATGGTGAATGGATAACCGACCCCGACAACCCTTACTACGAAAAAAACGAGTTCGACACCGACAATTCTGTGCTTTGGATAGAACAGGAATAGGCCTCATTGAACTGGCTTCAGCATAAATCCCTTAACTTTGCCGATAACCAAAAAACGTACTTATGTTGACTTTCGAAGGAAACATCCCCTCCAAGCTGCCTCAAGTCGGTACTTCCATTTTTGCTGTGATGTCGAAAATGGCACAAGAGCATGGTGCTGTTAACCTTTCGCAGGGCTTTCCTGATTTTCCTATAGCTCCGGAGCTTATTGAGCTCGTAAACAAAGCTATGCGCGACGGCCATAATCAATATGCTCCCATGCCGGGTTTGCCAAAACTGCGTGAAGCCATTGCCGAAAAAATTTACAACACTTATCAACTCCGCTACTCGCCTGATGAAGAAATCACGATAACGGCAGGCGCCACGCAAGCTTTATTTACTGCCATTGCTGCCTTTGTAGGCGAAGGAGATGAAGTGATTATTTTTGAGCCGGCCTACGATAGTTATGCACCTGCCGTAAAGGCGTGTGGTGGTATTGTAAAATATGCACAGCTCAAACTTCCCGATTATCATATCGACTGGGATGAGGTAAAGCGTATGGTGAGCAACCGCACCCGCATGATCGTAATCAACAGCCCGCACAACCCAACAGGCAGTTTGCTTAGCGAAAAAGATTTAAAAGCGCTGGAGGCCCTCACGCGTCAGTCGGATATGCTGGTACTGAGCGATGAAGTTTACGAACACCTTGTATTCGATGGTAACCGACACGAAAGCGTTTGCTATTATCCTGAGCTGGCATCCAGAAGCCTTGTGGTAGCTTCTTTTGGTAAAACTTTTCATGCCACCGGCTGGAAGATGGGTTATGTGATTGCCCCGGCTAATCTGACAGCAGCATTCAGAAAACTGCATCAGTTTGTTGTTTTTGCTGTGAATACACCCATCCAACATGCCATAGCCGAATACCTCGGCACTCCGGTTCACTATCAGCAGCTCGGCAATTTCTATCAGCAAAAAAGGGATCTTTTTGTACAAGAGCTGAGCCAATCGCGCTTTAAAATCATCCCTGCCAAAGGAACTTATTTTCAGGTGCTCGATTACAGCGCTATCAGTGATTTGCCTGAAATGGAATTTGCCGAAGAACTGATTAAGGAATATGGTATCGCTTCGGTTCCTTTGTCGCCATTCTACAATCAGCATGACAACAATCACCAGCTTCGGTTTTGTTTTGCTAAAACCGACGAAACTATTCAAAAAGCTACTGAAATATTATGCAAGATTTAACATTAGCATTCATTCAGGCTGATCTGCATTGGGAAAACCCTTCGGCCAATCGTGCTCATTTTGAAAAGTTAATCAATCAAATTGATAAACAAACAGATTTGATTGTGCTACCCGAAACTTTTACAACTGGCTTTCCGGTTGACCCAAAACTATGGGCCGAACCTATAGCAGGCGAAACGATGCAATGGATGCAGCAAACAGCAAAAATAAAAACACTGTGATAACCGGCAGTATTTTGCTTGAAACTGATGCAGGATTTCAGAATACGCTGATTTGGATGCGACCTGACGGAAATTACGAGACCTACGCCAAACGCCATGTGTTTTTAGATTGGAGGCGAACATAAACACATCATTCCCGGGAAAGAGCTACAACTTTTTGTTGAGCTTAAAGGATGGAAGATTAAACCACTGGTTTGCTATGATTTACGATTCCCCTGTCTGGAGCAAAAACACCTTAAAAGATGACACTTTTGCTTACGATCTGATGCTTTTTATGTAGCCAACTGGCCGGCAGTTAGAGCCATGCCTTGGCAACAATTGCTCACGGCACGTGCAATCGAAAACATGGCTTATGTGCTGGGCGTAAACCGTATCGGCAGCGATCCGCAAGGTGTCGCTATCAGGAGATTCGAGACTGCTTGACTTTTAAAGGACAAATTCTTGCGCAAGCGATTGCAGAAAAAGAAACTACCGTAATAAGCACCCTTAAAATGGACGAATTGATCCGATTCAGAACAAAAATTTAATGTCGGACTCGACTGGGATACCTTTTGATATCAGGAATAAGGCTTGTGCTCAATGGCTCAAAAAAAAATTGAGCTGATAATGTTTTGGTAAATCATCCGAAGTAATTATTTGAAATTGAAGCTATAAGTGATAATTTTACCGCCCAAAAAAGTTTGAAATGAATATTGTGATAGCCGGTGATGGAGAGGTAGGTTTGCATTTGGCGGAGGCCCTTGTAAATAGCAACCACAATATCACCATTGTTGACCCGCACGAAGATTTACTTTTAAAATGATTGAGTCGCATACCGACCTGATGACCATCATCACAGGCGATTCGACTTCAATCAGCGTTTTGCGTGCCAATGTGCGCAAGGCTGATTTGTAATTTCGGTTGTTCATGATGAGCATATCAACCTGATGACTGCCATTCTGGCCAAGAAATTAGGTGCACAAAAAGTGATTGCCCGGCGTAAACACCATGGAAAACCTGAGCGCCGACAGGCTGAAAATTTATCAGGAACTAGGCATCGACGGACTGGTTTCGCCCGAGGATATTGCTGCCCAGGAAATCATCACCTTACCAAGCAAACAGCTGCTACTGAAGTATTTGATTTTTCAGATGGCAAGCTTCAACTTTTTATGATCAAACTTTTGAGCACGGGAGCACCTGTTTTGCATAAAACACTCAATGAGATTGCCAGCGAATACAAACACGCTTGATTTTCGTGCCATTGCCGTGCACCGCAACCGCGAAACTTTTATACCTCGTGGCGAGGGACGTTTTGAAGAAAACGATCTGTCGTATGTAATTACAAAGCCTGAGGCCATCAACAACCTGCTCAGCATGGGCGAAAGTGCACCACGACATTCACAATGTAATGGTTGTAGGCGGCGGACGTGTTGGTCGAATGACTGCCAAACGGCTCGAAAGGACATGAACATCAAATTGATTGAAAAAGACAAAGAGCGCCAGCTGTATATTTCTAACCGATTATCTTGAAATACCTTTTGTAAATGGCGATGCGCGCAACCTTCAACTGCTCGAAGATGAAGATGTGCGCAGCATTGATGCCTTTATTGCCGTAACCGATAATACCGAAACCAACATCCTAACGTGTTTGCAGGCGCGCGCATATGGCGTTAAGAAAACCATCGCCCTGGTCGAAAATATTGATTATATCGACATCTTCAAAACATTGGTATTGATACCATTATCAACAAAAAACTGATTGCTGCCAGCTATATGGTGCGTTACACCATGGGTGCCGAAGTAACCTCACTCAAATGCCTGAGCGGTATTGATGCTGATGCCATGGAACTGATTGCCAGGCCAGGCTCTGCCGTAACACGCAAACCCATTCGCAAACTAAACATCCCCGAAGGTGCTATCATAGGAGGTATAGTGCGCGGCGAAGAAAGCTTTATTGCCATGGGTGATTTTCAGATTGAAGAAAACGACAAAGTTGTTGTGTTTGCCCTTCCGCATGCCATTCATAAAATCGAAAAGCTCTTTTCATTAAAATCATACTATGAAAGCTTTATGCGTAAAAATAAACTTCAGTCTGATCATCAGAATCATCGGATTTCTTTGGTGATTGAAGGTATTTTTATGTTTACTGCTTTGCCGTTTACTATAAATATTGCATCTGAATGTTATGCCATACCCATTTCCGGAACAATCACAATCGTTTTGGGAGGCCTGATGTTTCTGCTTAACAGAAATCTTTCTAAAAATATCGGCAAGCGCAGAAGGTTTTATCATTGTAACATTCAGGTAAGCTTTATCGTTTCCACTGCCTTATTACATCAGTGGTACCATACCCAGTTTTTCGGATGCCTTTTTCGAAACAATCTCGGGTTTTACAACTACAGGCGCTACCATTCTTACGGATATTGAGGCCATGCCCAAAGATTTGCTTTACTGGCGCAGCCTCACACACTGGCTGGGTGGAATGGGAATTATCGTATTCACAGTAGCCATCTTGCCGATTCTAGGAATTGGCGGCATGCAGCTTTTTATGGCCGAAATGCCCGGCATTACTTACGACAAACTCCACCCCAGAATTACAGCTACAGCCAAGCGGTTATGGGGAATTTATGTTTTACTAACTTTACTGCAAACCCTCTTGCTTTGGGCGGGCGAGATGGATTTTTTTGACGCTATCAATCATGCTTATGCCACGATGGCAACAGGCGGCTTTTCGACGCGAAATGCAAGTATAGCCGCATTTTCTCCATACAGCCAATATGTTATCATCGTATTTATGATACTTGCCGGAACTAATTTTACGCTTCATTATTTTGCTCTGCATGGTAAAGTTGCCCGCGTTTTTAAAGATGAAGAATACCGTGGATACATTGCCATAATTGGAATAATTACTTTTATTATCGCCGCTGGATTGCTAATCGTGGGCAATACTCATCCTGAAGCGGCTTTCCGTGATGCTTTGTTTACTGTTACATCAATTTTAACCACTACCGGTTTTGCAACAGCCAACTACCTGATGTGGCCTACTATCCTCTGGATGTTGATCTTTGTGCTGATGTTTATAGGAGGATCGGCAGGATCAACAGGTGGCGGAATGAAGATTATCAGACAGATGCTTTTACTTAAAAATTCTTGGATGGAGCTAAAAAGGGCTATTCACCCAAATGCTGTGTTGCCCGTTCGTTTCAACAAGAAATCTGTATCGCAGGATACCATTTACAAGGTGATGGCATTCTTTCTGATGTATGTTCTGATCTTCTCGATGGGAATGATTGCGCTCTCGGCAATGGGTCTTGATTTTCAGACTGCTGTTGGGGCTTCGATTGCCAGTTTGGGTAATATTGGCCCAGGAATCGGAAATGTGGGTCCTGTTGATAATTATGCTTTCATGCCATTGGGAGCCAAATGGCTACTCGCCTTTATGATGCTGATGGGGCGTCTGGAAATTTTTACTGTACTAATCCTGTTCTCACCACAATTTTGGAAGCGTTGATCTATTTACTAGTTGTTAAACATTTCCAAAAATCCAATTTATAAGAAAAAAAATTGCACTTTTGTAGAAATTTTAAAACACCAAAAAATCAATCTACTATGAAAACAATGACCAAACTCTTACTCCTTTTGGCTGTGGTTGCTTTACTCAGTCCGGGATGTGAAAAAGCCAAAGATTTGCTCGATGTTAAATTCGATGCCAACTTCAAAAGTGATCTGAATATTGATGTGCCAGCTGGTACCAAAAGCGCAACTTTCGGTGCTGAGGCTACCATCGACCCTCAATCAAACACTGATTTTGCTGAATATGGAAGTAAAATCAAAGAAATTGAAATAAAAGAAGCAAAAGCTACAATCCTTGCCATCAACAAAACCGTTGTACTGGAAAACGCTGAGATTTCTGTTACCTCAGGCAGCATGACACCAGCAAAGTGGAGTTTCAGCAACGAAAACTTAGCTGTTGGAACCGTGCTTACTTTAGGCAACGATAGCGGACAATGGGATAATGTTCAGGCAATTTTGAATACACAAAATGCTTTTACAACTGCCATTAATGGAACAGTGAGTGAAGACGATGTTCAGTTTACGCTTCAAATCGAAATCAAAACAAGCGTAACAGCTAATCCGCTCGACTAATTTTTAATGACTTAAAGTAAAAAGCGGCTGGCAAATAAATTTGCCAGCCGCTTTTATTTATTCCTGTTCGGATTTAGAAAGCCAAAATTTCGTTTACTACAACCTCAACCTGATAGCGCTTGTTACCATCTTTGTCTTCCCAGCTGCGGTTTGTCAGCTTACCCGAAACAGCAAGCTCTTTGCCTTTTTTAACAAGCTTTTCAACTACCTCAGCAGATTTTCCCCAGGCCACAAGCTGATGCCATTGGGTATCTTCTACCCGCTCGCCTTTCTGATCATAGTAATAGCTGTTTGTTGCAATGGAAAATCGGGCCATTTTGCGCTCTTTGTCAAATGATTTAATTTCCGGATCCATGCCTGCACGGCCGATAAGTTGTACGAAGTTATTTAATGATGTCATGATTTTCAAGTGTTTATTGATTAATAAAATGCAAATTTGATTGTGATAGTTGCAATCAGCTGGCAACTTTGGTGAATGTATGAATTTGATTCAATACAACCTCCACAAAATAGCGGGTGTTACCATCTTTGTCTTCGTAGGTGCGGTTTGTAAGCTTGCCGGTTATGGCAATTTCACTACCTTTCCTGACTATTTTTTCTACCACTTCTGCAGTTTTTCCCCAGGCAACCAGCTGATGCCACTGAGTATCTTCTACACGTTCGCCTTTCTGGTTATAGTAATAACTGCTAGTAGCCATCGAAAAACGGGCCATTTTACGGTCTTTGTCAAATGTTTTAATTTCAGGATCTTTTCCTGCGTGACCGATTAACTGTACATTGTTACTTAATGTTGTCATGATTTTCAAGTATTTAATGAATGAATAAGTGTTGAATTCAATAATGGATTTAAAAATTTGATGAGGCTAGCTCACGCTGCGGATTTCATTCAATACGATTTCCACTTTTGTGCGTTTTTGTCCACTCCGGTCTTCCCAATTCCAACTGCTCAGCTTTCCGCTAATGGCGACTTTCTTGCCTTTTTTTACCTGCATTTGAACCACATCGGCAAGCTTGCCCCAGGCTACCACCTGATGCCATTGAGTTTTTGAGATACGCTCCCCATCTTCGTTTGTTGAAGCACTGTTGGTTACAAATGCAAAACGTGCCATTTTTCTTGTGTTTTCCAGATTTTTAATCGTTGGATTGTTGCCGGCGCGACCGGTCAATTTTACGCTGTCGTTTAATGTTGTCATGATTTTCAAGTGTTTAATGAATGGATAATGATTCTAATTCAGTAACGGGATTGTGTTCGTCTCAGCTCGCAAGTTTTCCAAAGACCTGGATTTGATTCAGGACAATCTCAACAGCATAACGCTTGTTGCCTTCCTTGTCGTCCCAGCTGCGGTTGGTCAGCTTGCCTGAAACAGCAAGCTGTCTGCCTTTTTTTACAAGTTTTTCAACTACTTCTGCTGTTTT